>NZ_AUTI01000458.1:0-58518 GCF_000497995.1 Pseudoalteromonas sp. TB25 | reverse complement strand
TGTTTTTATGTCGGGTTGTATATTTTTATTTTTAAGCTTATTTAAAGTCAGAGAATGGATTATTAATGCCATACCTCTGGTGCTCAAGCGAGCTATCGCAACAGGTATAGGTGCTTTTTTAGCCTTAATTGCCCTTAAAAATGCAGGTATTATTGTCTCAAGCCCAGCAACATTAGTGCAATTGGGCGACATTACTTCCCCAGGCCCATTATTAGCTATATTAAGCTTTTTTGTAATTGCAGCGCTTTTATACCGCGATTTTAAAAGCGGTGTACTTATTAGTATTTTATTAGTGACTGGCATTGCACTAAGTTTAGGGCTAGTTGAATATCACGGTGTTATGGCTATGCCACCATCAATAATGCCTACTTTTATGCAATTAGATTTTGCCGCCGCTTTTGATATATCAATGATGAGTGTTATTTTTGCATTCTTGTTTGTCGATCTTTTTGATACTTCGGGTACATTAGTTGCGGTCACTCAAAAAGCTGGTTTAGCTGATGAAAAAGGTAACATGCCTCGTTTAGGACGCGCACTAAGTGCTGACAGCTCAGCAACAATTGCAGGTGCGATGCTAGGCACGTCTACGACTACATCGTATATAGAATCGGTTGCTGGTGTTTCTGTTGGCGGACGTACTGGCTTAACGGCTGTAGTTGTAGGTATTTGCTTTTTACTAATGATGTTTTTTGCACCGCTTGCACAAATGGTACCGGCTTATGCTACGGCAGGTGCTATTTTATATGTCGCTGTACTGATGCTACAAAATTTAAAGTTTGTAAATTGGGATGATATGACCGATGCAATTCCTGTTACTGTAGTATTACTAATGACACCATTAACGTTTTCGATTGCGCACGGTATTGCACTTGGCTTTATATCTTATACAGCGGTAAAAGTATTGTGTGGTAAGCAAGATCAAATCAGTATTAGTGTTTGGATATTGACAGCCTTGTTTGTTTTCAAGTTTGCATTTTTGTCTTAATGACTAACAAATAGACAAAAAAGCCTGCATAAATTTAATTTGTGCAGGCTTTTTTAATACTTTTATAAAAGAATTACCATTTCTTTTTAGGAGCAAACAATATATCTAAGTCGTCTTGCTCTTCTTCTGTTTTCTTTTTAAGTGCGCTTGCATTAGAAGCTCTAAGTTCAACACTAATTGCTTCTAAGTAACCTTCAACTTCTTGGCGTTTTGTTGTTACATATTCATCGGTGTATGTAACTGCATTGAGCGTTGCCTGTGCTTTTTCAAAATACTGCCTTGCAGAGCCAACCATACTCGCTGAGCGGGCAGATAAGCCACGTTTTATTTGGCTTTCGATATTAATACGCAGTTGTAGTTTTTCAAGACGTTTATCTTCTAAAACAAAAACTTGGCTATCAATACGACCTTTATTATGTTCAGAGCGTAAAATTGAGCGTAATTTTTTAATACCTTGAATTAGGCCAACAAGCTGCTTGTCATTACTCGGTAGCGTTAGGGCTTCACTGCTGTTGTCTAGAACTGCATTGGTGAGGTGCGTTTTAGCCTCACCTAAGCGGCTTTTGAGTGCTTTGGATGTTGGCGAACTAGTAACCATCGTGTTTAATGCTTCGTAAATACGGCGTTGCAATACACGGATTATATTTTCAGAAAGAGGTATATTGGCACTATTCATTAGTGCTTCTTCTGTTTCTTCTATTATAGCTTTTTGTTTTGTTAGCTCTTTGCGGCGTTCCGCTTCTTGTTTTTCTTTGTGTTGTTGTACAGCACTTACCCAAAGTGCAATCACAATCAATGCAACTATAAGCACTATTATAATAGAAACGATCATGGTGTAATTCTCGGATATATAACCTAATTATTTAATCTTACATTAAATATACGTTAACAGGGTAGCTTTGCGCCGATTAACTTAAAAAATACACCAAAAAATTGATAGGTTGAGCTCTTTATAAACCGTAGTCATCCTAAGGGCTTATAAACTAAAGCTGAATAAACATCGCTACCTGAAGCATATTTATTATGCTAGCCTTGAGCTCTAATCAGATAATTGCACACCTAAAGACCTAAAGTGATATTTTACGCAAATAACACTTGGTTTTAAGCGGTATTGCCTTTATAAATAATATGAATAATAACGTTAAAATTTGCAGCCATGAAATTACAACAACTCAGATACATCGTAGAAGTACAAAATCATAAATTAAATGTTTCAGCGACTGCTGAGAGTTTATTTACCTCGCAGCCAGGAATTTCTAAACAAGTACGCATGTTAGAAGATGAGTTGGGTGTACAAATTTTTGGTCGCAGTGGTAAACATTTAACGCATGTAACCGGTGCTGGCGAAGATATAATTAATATTTCTCGTGAAATACTCTCCAAAGTAGAAGGTATTAAAGCCGTTGCTAATGAGCATACGCTACCTGATCAAGGTAAGTTAAATATTGCCACAACACATACCCAAGCCCGTTATGCTTTGCCTAACGTTATTCAAGGGTTTATGAAAAAATACCCTGCGGTATCGCTTCATATGCACCAAGGTACTCCACAGCAAATATCGGATGCTGCAGCACGCGGTGATGCCGACTTTGCTATTGCAACAGAAGCACTGCATTTGTATTCAGATTTAGTTATGCTGCCTTGCTACCATTGGAACCGCAGTATTGTTGTTGCTAAAGACCATCCTCTCGCTAAAAAGGCAAATAGTTTAACTGTTGCTGACATTGCCCAATATCCACTCATTACATATGTATTTGGTTTTACGGGCCGCTCAGAGTTAGATAAAGCGTTTAGCGCACACGGGCTTGAACCACACATTGTATTTACTGCAACCGATGCTGATGTTATAAAAACATACGTACGACTGGGTTTAGGAGTTGGTGTTGTCGCTTCAATGGCGATAGATCAAGTGAGCGATACCGATTTAGTGTGTATTGATGCAAGCCACTTATTTGAAGCAAGCACGACCAAAATTGGTTTTAGAAAGGGCAGCTTTTTACGTACCTATATGTATGATTTTATTGAACGTTTTGCACCGCACTTAACTAAAGAGCGCGTAGAGCGAGCAAGCTTGTTACGTAACCAAGATGACGTAGATAAGTTATTTGCAGATATAGAGTTACCCGTTAAATAAGGTGATTGCATTGAACGAACAATAAAAAAGCTGTCTATTTTAAAATAGACAGCTTTTTCTCTTTATAGCGAGCTGATTAACATTCGATAATATTAACTGCTAATCCACCGCGAGCGGTTTCTTTGTATTTGGTTTTCATGTCGTTGCCGGTTTCAAGCATGGTTTTAATCACTTTATCAAGTGATACCTTTTGCTCGCCACTGCCACGAATAGCTAAACGTGAGGCATTAATTGCTTTAATCGCGCCCATTGCATTACGTTCAATACACGGTACTTGTACTAAGCCACCAACAGGGTCGCACGTGAGGCCTAAATTATGTTCCATACCAATTTCTGCTGCGTTCTCTACTTGCACAACATTGCCACCAACAATTTCTGTTAATGCGCCTGCAGCCATAGAGCACGCAACGCCAACTTCACCTTGGCAACCTACTTCAGCACCCGATATAGAGGCATTCTTTTTATATAAAATACCAATAGCAGCAGCCGTTAATAAATAACGTGTGGCTATATCGCGGTCTACTTCTTTCACAAATGTGTGATAGTACATAAGCACAGCCGGTAAAATACCCGCAGCACCATTAGTTGGTGCGGTAACTACACGGCCACCTGCCGCATTTTCTTCGTTTACGGCAAGGGCAAATAAATCAACCCAGTCCATTGCACGAAGTGGGTCGTTACTGACCTCTATATTTAGTTTTAAGTATAAGCTAGGCGCTCGGCGCTTTACTTTTAAGCCGCCAGGTAGGATACCTTCGGTACGCATACCACGGTCAATACAGGCCATCATTACTTTCCAGATATGAAACAGCGTGTCTTTTATTTCATCTTCAGTGCGTAGTGTTTTTTCGTTCTTCATCATTAAGCTTGAAACACTAAGCCCTGACTCTTTACACATCTCTAGTAGCTCTTTTGCGCTACTGAAAGGGAAAGGAGCTGGGTTTTCTTCTCTAATATCAAGGGCTGCTTGTTTTTCGTTTTCAAACTCTTCATCAGTAACAATAAAGCCACCGCCAATAGAGTAATATACTTTGCTGTAAACTTTTTCGCCGTTGTTTGAGGCGATAATTTCCATTGCATTAGAGTGCTTAGGCAGCGTTTTGCGACGATGAAAAACAATAGCGCCTTGTTTTGGAAACTTAGCTTTGTGTGTTTTGTTTAGATAAATAACCTGATCTTTTTCGATGGTCGCTAAAATGTCGTCGACTAAATCGGCATCTATAGTTTCAGGGTCATAACCGGCTAAACCAAGAATTACGGCTTTACCCGATCCATGGCCAACACCTGTTTGTCCCAAAGAGCCATAAAGCTCTACTTTAATATCGGTAACATTTGCTAATAATTGTTGTTCTTGTAGGTCATTAACAAATAAGCGTGATGCGCGCATTGGGCCAACGGTGTGTGATGACGAAGGGCCAATACCAATGCTAAACATATCAAATGCACTGATCATAATGTGTGTCTCTACTTTGTTTTATCAGCACGAAGCTGCTCTTTGAACGGTCGAGCATGATAACGTGGAATTGTGATTGTGTAACTACTAATAACGAAGATTTAAACTGGTAAGGCGAGTTGTTTTGTAAAGTTTTTTATAATGCTTGCAGTCGCACCCCAAAGTAAACCATGTGGCGTTTTAAAACCTTGCAAAATAACCGTTTTCCCAAATCGTTGAAAAGGTAAGGGTTGCCAATTAGCTTCGTTATTTAACTCAGTGACCGAGAGTAAAAAGCTCGCTTGTACTTCATTATAGTCATTTTCCCAGGTGGTGCCTTTATTAAGTAAACCCACATAGGGGCTAATACTAAAACCCGTTAATGTTGAATACTCAGGTAAATGACCTAATACATTAACGTTGCTTTGGGCAATATTTAGCTCTTCTTTTAGTTCGCGAAGGGCTGTGGTGCGAAGGGTAATGTCGCTTACTTCAAACTTACCTCCGGGCAAACAAATCTCCCCAGGGTGATGGTGTAAATAAGTAGGGCGTTTACACAGTAAAATATGTGCATGATTATCTATATCAATAATTGGCAGCATAACAGCGCTAGCACGTTTTTTACGCGTGTCTTTTAACTGGTTTGGCGCAGCTGTAGGGCTTAACAGAAACCGCGCCATAATGTGTTCACTATTCAAAGCGACCTACTGTTTTAATAAAGGGAGGATTTTATTTACTTTATCGTAAGTTTCTTGATATTCCAATTCGACTTTAGAATCAGCTACTATTCCGCCACCTGCCCAGCAGTAAATTTGCGCTTTGTGGCACACCAAGGTACGAATAGTGATACTCGTATCCATATTTCCACATGCACTTAAATAACCAATTGAACCACAATAAATGCTGCGGCGATGTGGTTCTAGTTCTTCAATTATTTCCATCGCTCTAATTTTGGGCGCACCGGTGATTGAGCCACCCGGAAAAGCCGCTTTTAACTGATCGACCGCTGTTTTGCCTTCATCAAGTTCTGAGGTTACCGTGCTTACTAAATGATGCACTGCCGGAAAGCTTTCAATAGCAAAAAGGGAAGGGACGTGGACGCTGCCAGGTTTTGCCACTTTGCCTAAGTCGTTACGCAGTAAATCAACAATCATGACATTTTCAGCGCGATCTTTAGCTGATGCTGCGAGTATTTGGGCTTGGCGTTGATCCTCCAGCGCATCCGCTTTTCGCGGCAGAGTGCCTTTAATAGGTTTGGTTTCTACAACGTTATTATTTACAGATATAAAGCGCTCAGGGGAAATTGATAAAATTGCCCCTTGAGGGTGATTTATAAAGCTCGAAAATGGCGCTTTATTTGCCTCACGCAGTTTAATATAAGCCGCCCAAGGGGAGCCTTCAAACTGAGCGTTAAAGCGCTGCGCTAAATTAATTTGGTAACAATCGCCACTTTTTAGATACTCCTCAATTTGGGCAAACTTTGCAGCGTATTCCGTTTCGCTCATATTTGATTGCCAGTCGCTGTTTAGGGCAAAGGACTGCGTATTAACTTGGGAGTTAGCGTGTGTATTTAAGTATTGCTCATAAAGCGCTAATCGATCGGTGTTTGGCTGCGATACATAAAACCAGCTTTGTTGCTGCTTGTCGTAAATAAGGGCATCTAAGTAAAGGCCAATAGCCATTTGGGGAAGATTAATATCTTCAATAGCACGAGTGGGGATGTTTTCAATTGTACGCCCTAAGTCGTAGCCAAAGTAGCCAAGCCAGCCGCCGTTAAAGGGTAAATCGTAATCGGCTTTTGTTTTAGCAAGATGCGAAAGCTCATTATTCATAATTTCAAAGCAGTTATCACTACTTTCTATATTATTTAAAAAGCTTTTATTATTTTTTACTTCAAGGGTACTTTGCGGCTCAATAGCAACAATATCAAAACGGCTGTTTATATGATTACTATTTGCAGAATCTAATAGAATTGCATAAGGCAAATGTGAAAAATGCGCAAAAACGTCAATGCAGTTTTGTGTTATGCCTAATTTAATACAATTTTTTTTATTGTTTAGCATTTACTGCCCCTTTAAGAACTGGCTCGAAACGGGCTGGGAGGGTATCATAAGTCAAATTTTTTGGCAGCACTAAGCTGCAAAAAACAGTGCAAACCACCGTCACCGGTTTGATTTAGATTACGCGACAACGCGTAACGGTAACTTAAGGAACCACTATGAGTACAATTTGTCAGCAAGACTTTATTGATAGCATTGAAGATGCATTGCAATATATTTCGTTCTATCACCCACTTGATTTTGTTCAAGCACTCGAAAAAGCGTACAACAAAGAACAAAGTAAAGCGGCTAAAGACGCCATTGCACAAATTTTAATTAACTCACGCATGTCGGCTGAAGGCAAGCGTCCACTTTGCCAAGACACCGGTATTATTACCTGTTTTGTTAAAGTAGGTATGGATGTTAAGTGGGATAAAACAGATTTAACCGTTCAACAAATGGTTGATGAAGGTACTCGTCGTGCATATTTGAATCCAGATAACCCTTTACGTGCATCTATTGTTGCAGACCCTGCTGGTACGCGTAAAAATACTAAAGATAATACGCCTTCGGTTGTGCATATTGATTTAGTAGCGGGTGGAAAAGTAGAAGTAATGGTTGCGGCTAAAGGCGGTGGCTCTGAAAACAAAAGTAAAATGGTTATGTTAAACCCGTCAGATGATGTTGCTGCATGGGTAGAAAAAACACTACCAACAATGGGTGCTGGTTGGTGTCCGCCAGGCATGCTAGGTATAGGTATTGGTGGTACGGCTGAAAAAGCAGCAGTAATGGCTAAAGAGTCGTTAATGGATCCGGTTGATATCCATGAATTAATGGAACGCGGCGCAGAGACAACTGAAGAAAAACTGCGTTTAGAAATTTTTGACCGTGCTAATAAATTAGGTATTGGCGCACAAGGTTTAGGCGGTTTAACAACGGTTGTTGATGTTAAAATTAAAACAGCACCAACGCATGCAGCTTCAAAACCTGTAGTAATGATCCCAAATTGTGCGGCAACTCGCCATGTACATTTTACGCTTGACGGTTCTGGCCCTGCTAATTTAAAAGCACCTAAACTAGAAGATTGGCCACAAGTAACATTTGAAGTGGGCGAAGGCACACGTCGTGTTGATTTAAATACACTGACTAAAAAAGATGTTCAAGAATGGAAAATGGGTGAAACCGTTTTACTTTCGGGTACTATTTTAACAGGTCGTGATGCAGCGCATAAACGTTTGCAAGATATGATCAACTCAGGTGAAGGTTTACCTGAGGGCGTAGACTTTGATAATAAATTTATTTATTACGTAGGCCCTGTGGATGCGGTACGCGATGAAGCAGTAGGTCCTGCTGGCCCCACAACAGCNCAGCCACTCGCATGGATAAATTTACCGATATGATGCTAGAAAAAACAGGCATTGTAGGCATGATTGGTAAAGCTGAACGTGGCCCTGCGACTGTTGAGTCTATTAAAGAGCATAAATCTGTTTATTTGATGGCTGTAGGCGGCGCAGCTTACTTAGTATCTAAAGCGATTAAAAAAGCGCGTGTTGTAGCTTTTGAAGATTTAGGTATGGAAGCTATTTACGAATTTGAAGTAGAAGATATGCCAGTGACTGTTGCAGTAGACAGTGAAGGCGCCAATGCGCATACACAAGGCCCTGCTATCTGGAAAGCTAAAATTGAAGAGCTTGATAGCAAGCTAAAATAACGTACGTTTTGTGTTTTTAAAAAGCGAGCCTAGTGCTCGCTTTTTTGTTTTTTTAAATAGGGTTATTAGTAAGTTTACAGCTCTGACCAGTTTGCGAAAAAGCTCACTTTTTACTGAAAACCTATAGGCAGCAGTACGTGTCGGGCAAGTAGCACTTGTATATTAAACTTTACATGCAATCGCTGTGTTACGTGTACGTAAACGTAAGTTAGTGAGATTCTTATATTCATAGTAATTAAAACTTACAAATGATGGTTTTGTGAATTTTTTATCTGTATAAAAGTTTTAATTAGGTTATTTAATTTAAGTTTAATGTTTTCATTGGTTTTATCATCTGTGAGTATGGCGAACACGTATATGAAGTGATAAAGTCTCGGCAATTTCCAGCGCGCATACCCTCTCACGGGTTAACTATTTCGGAGTATTTTAAGTGGCTGTGTTTAATCGAGTTGAATTTGATAACCATGAACAAGTGGTTTTTTGTTCTGATGAAGAGTCGGGTTTAAAAGCAATTATTGCTGTACATAATACCAACCTAGGTCCTGCAGTTGGCGGATGTAGAATGTGGGATTATGCGAACGACGAAGATGCTGTTTATGACGTGCTACGTTTATCAAAGGGCATGACTTATAAAAATGCAGTTGCGCGCTTACCCTTTGGTGGTGGTAAATCTGTAATTATAGGTAACGCGAAAGAAATTAAATCTGAGCAATTATTCCGTGCATTTGGCCGCCAGTTAGAGCGATTAAATGGCAGCTATTACTCAGCAGAAGATGTAAACATCACATGTGCTGATGTAGCTATCATGAATAAAGAAACTAATTACGTACTGGGTCTTGAAGGTAAAAGCGGTAACCCATCGCCATTTACAGCATACGGTACGTTTTTAGGAATTAAAGCAGCGCTACAGCATCAACGCGGTCATCAAAATTTTGCAGGTGTGAAAGTGGCTGTTCAAGGTTTAGGTGCTGTTGCTTATGGTTTATGTAAACATTTACATGATGCGGGCGCTGAGTTGTTTGTAACTGATATTAACCAAGCTGCCATTGACCGTGTAGTAAGTGATTTTGGTGCAACTGCGGTTGGCATTGATAACATTTACGACTTAGATGTTGATGTTTATGCACCTTGTGCATTAGGTGCAACCGTTAACGATTTAACGATACCGCGTTTAAAAGCGACTATTATTGCAGGCTGTGCTAATAATCAGCTGGCAGAATCTCGCCACGGTGAAGTTATTCGTGAAAAAGGCATTTTATATGCACCAGATTACGTAATTAACGCCGGTGGTATTATTAATGTTTATTACGAAACAGCGCCAGATGGTTACAGTGCAGCAGCGTCTAATAAACATGTTGAAGGTATTTTTAATACGTTAACTGAAATCTTTGCCCGTAGCGAAAAAGAGCAAAAATCAACGCATTTAATTGCTGACGAATTAGCGCAAGAGATCATTAAAAACGGTCTGTGATCTAAGTTCTAATTTATATAAGGGTGTGCAATTGCACACCTTTTGTTTATCTGTAAGTTAATGCAATTGTTACTGAACAGCGGTACACTTTATTTTTAATTTTGTGCGGCAAATTATGACTCCCTCAACTTCTCTCATGCAGCCTATCGATTTAGATAATTGGCCTAGAAAGCAACACTTTGAATTATTTAAACACTTTTCTCAGCCTTATTTTAATGTGTGTGTGCGTTTAGATGCTCAAGCACTTTACGACTATTGCAAAACCAATCAATTTTCTTTTTTTCAAGCATATGTATATTGCACCTTAAAAGCGTGCCATGAGTACGATTCAATAATGCTACGTATAATAGATAGTAAGCCATGGCTACTTAATAGTGTTCGCGCAAGTGTGGTTGAGTTGTCTGAAAACGATACGTTTGTTTTTAGTTATTTTAATAGCGCAAGCGATTTTAAAGAGTTTGCAAATCATGCAAGTGACGTAAGCAAAAAAGCGAAATTACAGCCGTTATTTTCTGATGCATTTGCTCAAACAGAAGGGCAGGCCGACCTAATTCATATATCTGTTTTGCCGTGGCTGAATTTTAGTGCGTTTTCGCATGCATTTAGTGAAGGGGAGAGTTTAGGCATTCCTAAATTTGTATTTGGTCAGTTTGATAAACACACAGGTACAATACCTTTAGCTATCGATGTACACCACTCATTAATGGATGGTTTGCACGTAGCGAAATTTATAAACACATTGCAGGGTACATTTGACTCTTTTTGCAAAAATTAACTTTAAACACGTCATTTAACGGCAGTGCAAAGCAGTAAACAATTTATAAGTAATCTATAAGTAATCTATAAGCAATGCGATGTGAATTACTTTTTATTCAAATACATAACCTTATATGCTTGAAAAGCACGTGTGCTGGACATATTTATATACCATACCTTAGCTCAGGAAATCCCCATGATAAATGGACTGTTAATTGTTGTTTTAATTCTTTTTGTGGTGATTTTCTGGCGTTGGCCATCAATTCAAAACCGATTATGGCGCAGTAAATATAAAGACTTTGCTTTAAATTCGCAGCAAAAAGATATTTTACTGCGTTGCATGCCCATCTATAAAAAAATGACCGATGCCGACAGAGAGAAGTTAGAGCGACATATTACGTGGTTTTTAAACGAAAAACGCTTTGTCGGTTGTGATGGCTTAAAGCTAACGTCTGCAATGAAGTTAATTGTTGCCGCCGATGCGTGTGTATTAGTGCTTAATAAGCCGTGGCCGTTATATAGAAATGTAAAAGAAATTTTATTATACCCCAGTGCTTATTACGCCCCACAATCAACTCGCGATAGTGCAGGACTTGTGAGTTACCACAATACGGTAAGACTAGGCGAGTCATGGCCTGGCGGCACGCTTGTACTCAGTTGGCATGATGTGCTTGAGGGTAACCGCTTGCCAAGTGATGGACATAATTTAGTTTTTCATGAGTTTGCGCATCAACTCGATCAAGAAACAGGTAAAACAACGGGCACACCCATTTTAAAAAGCTCAGCAGATTACAAAGAGTGGGGCCGAGTATTTAGCCGTGCTTTCACCCAGTTAAAAAGTCACGTTGCTTATAGCATGCCGCATGTTATTCACAGCTATGGTGCGACTAACGAAGCTGAGTTTTTTGCTGTACTCACCGAAACCTTCCTCGAAAAACCCGCAGAGCTTCGCCGATACGATCCTGAAATTTATAGCATGCTAGTTAATTACTACCAATTTGACCCTATTGTTTGGCATTAAACCTACATAAACCGCGCTTTATCATATAACGCTGGCAAGTTAGGTTTGTTTTTGTTGCAATCATGTGAAATAGTTTTTACTGCAACAATAACAAGCGAGAAACGCATGAAAAAAATGCTTCATACAGTATTAGCATTGTCGGTGTCATTAGCGATAGGGCAGGTAAATGCCGCCGAAAAAGACGAACAAAAATGGCAAGTAGATTCACCTAAGGGGCAATTTGTTGACGCTGCAATTAGCGTTGAGCAAGGCACATGGATGAATATAGATATTAGCCCTGATGGTAAAACCGTGGTGTTTGACTTACTTGGCGATATTTACACTATGCCAATGAGTGGTGGTACAGCTACAAAGCTCACCTCTGATATTGCATGGCAAATGCAACCTCGTTTTAGTCCTAACGGTAAAAGTATTGCGTTTACCTCCGATCAAGGTGGTGGCGATAATATTTGGGTTATGGACTTAAATGGCGAAAATCAACACGCTGTTACCGATGAAACCTTTAGATTACTAAATAGCCCTGCATGGAGTCCTGATGGTGACTATTTAGTTGCACGTAAACACTTTACAGCTAGCCGTTCATTAGGTGCCGGTGAAGTGTGGTTGTATCACAAAGCGGGTGGCAAGGGCGTACAGCTTACAAAACGCGAGAACGATCAAAAAGATTTAGGTGAGCCAATGTTTTCACCGGATGGTCGTTATGTATACTTTTCGCATGATGCTACACCCGGTAAAACCTTTCATTATTCAAAAGATTCTGTAGCGGGCATTTATAAAATTAAGCGCTACGACCGTGAAACGGGTGAAATTGAAACCATAATCGATACGATGGGCGGTGCTATTAGGCCTACACCGTCACCTGATGGAAAAAAACTGGCGTATATAAAGCGTGATGATTTTCAAACTAGTCTTTATTTATATGACTTAACCAGCGGTGAGCACACTAAGCTTTACGATAAGCTTGAGCGAGATATGCAAGAAACCTGGGCTATTCATGGTGTATACCCAACCATTGCATGGACACCCGATAATGAAGAACTGGTATTTTGGGCTGGTGGTACAATTCACAAGCTCGATGTTGCAGACAAATCTGTAAAAACCATTCCTTTTAAAGTGCAAACAAGTAAAAAAATTCAAAAAGCGGTGCGCTTTACACAAAACTTAGATACTGATGAGTTTGATGTAAAAATGCTGCGTAATGTGCAAGTAAGCCCAGATGGCGAAACGGCAATATTTGAAGCGCTTGGGCATATTTATAAACGTGATTTAGAGTCGGGTAAAATTAAGCGTTTAACAAAGCAAACAGATCATTACGAATTATTTCCACAGTACTCTCGCGATGGTAAAAAAATAGTTTTCACCACATGGGATGATAACAAACAAGGGTCTGTGAGGGTTGTGTCTGCGCGCAGTGGCCGTGGCGATACCATTACAACGCAGCCAGGCAAGTATGTAGAGCCAACTTTTAGCCCAGATGGTAAAACGGTTGTTTATCGAAAAGCTACTGGCGGCAGTATTTTAAACCCTAAATGGTCACTTAATCCGGGGGTTTATAGCGTAAGCGCAAAAGGCGGTAAAAGTGAGCTTATTTCAAAAAGTGGTTATCAACCACAATTTGGAGATGCAAACGATCGCGTTTTTATAATGAGTTCTTGGCCAAAACCAACGCTTAGCGTAGTAGAGCTTGAAAGTAAAAAAGTTCGTAAACTGTACGAGTCAGAACATGCGACAGAATTTAGAGTATCACCAGATGGGCAATACCTCGCTTTTGCTGAGCGATTTAAAGTATTTGTAACGCCGTTTGTTCAAAGTGGTAAAACAATTAATATTGGGCCTAAAGACAGTCAATTCCCAATAGAGCAGTTATCGGTACGTGCTGGTGAAAACATTAGCTGGAGTGCTAAGAGCAACAAACTTTATTGGACATTAGGGCCTGAGCTTTATCATGCAAGCCTTGAGGGGATGTTTGCTATTAACAAAGCCGAAGATGCCGACTTTAAAGTGAAAAGTGGCGATAATATCGGTTTCAGTAAAAAAATGGCAGAGCCTAAAGGCATGATTGCGCTCACTGGTGCAAAAATTATAACGATGGACGGCGAAAAGGTTATTGAAAATGGTGTAATTATCACTGATGGCAAGCATATTAAAGCAATTGGTACAGCCAGCGAGATAAGCATCCCTAAAGGTGCTGAGGTTATTGATGTAACAGGCAAAACAATTATGCCTGGTATTGTTGATGCTCATGCACATGGCTCGCAAGCAAGCGGTGAAATTATACCTGAGCAAAACTGGAAAAACTTTGCAGGTTTAGCGCTGGGTGTAACTACAATTCACGATCCATCAAACGATACCTCTGAAATATTTACCGCAAGCGAAATGCAAAAGGCAGGCATGATTGTTGGCCCGCGTATTTTCTCAACCGGTACTATTTTATATGGCGCAAATATGCCAGGTTATACGTCGCATATTGACTCGTTAGACGATGCTAAATTTCATTTAGAGCGCCTTAAAAAAGTAGGGGCGTTTAGTGTTAAGTCGTATAACCAACCACGTCGTGAGCAGCGCCAACAAGTTATTGAAGCAGGCCGTGAACTTGAAATGATGGTTGTCCCTGAAGGTGGCTCATTATTACAGCATAACTTAAGTATGATTGTAGATGGACACACAGGTATTGAGCATTCAATCCCTGTAGAGAACATATACGACGATATAAAGCAGTTATGGTCGCAAAGTAATGTTGGTTACACACCAACACTTGTAGTGGCTTATGGTGGCATTTGGGGTGAGAACTACTGGTACGATAAAACTGATGTGTGGAATCACCCGCGTTTAAGTAAATTTGTGCCAAAAAATCAATTATTACCACGCTCTATGCGCCGCATTAAAGCGCCCGATCATCACTATAATCACTTTAATAACGCACGCGTTGCTGCTGAGCTGCAAGACCTAGGTGTATTAGTTAACTTAGGTGCTCACGGTCAGCGTGAAGGCTTAGGTGCACACTGGGAGATGTGGATGTTTGCACAAGGCGGAATGACACCGCTTGAGGCAATACGTGCATCGACACTCGATCCGGCTAAGTATTTAGGGCTTGATAAAAACGTAGGCTCGCTTGAAGTGGGCAAACTGGCTGATTTAATGGTTATAGATGGCGATCCGCTTAAAAATATTCGAGATTCGGATAAAGTAGATTACACCATGATCAATGGTCGACTATTCAATGCAGAGACAATGAATGAAGTGGGTAAAAAAGAACGCGAACCACTTTATTTTGAAGAACTGTAATTTATTTTAAACTTTGTTAAAGCGGCTACATAGCCGCTTTTTTTAGCCTTACACAACTTATAAAGCTTTATATTTTTGGCAAATAATGGATATAAAAAAACCGCTTAACGCGGTTTCTTTTAAAAATCATAAATGTTGATTAAACAACACCGCGCGGTAAGCGACAGTCATGATCTTTACGAGCTAAAATTACAATCCAAAGTTCTTCCGCTGTGTAACCTTCTTCATTTTCGGTAACAACAGTGAATGGCGCTTTTTTCTGTGCTTTAACAGGAGCAGCTGCTTTTGGTTTTTTCGTTTTAGTTGTTTTACCAGAGTTTAATTTTTTAGTAAGCTCTGCTACGTCAGCTAGGCGTAAATTTTTACCGCCATCAATGCTGTACCAACCAGGTTTGGTTGTGATTTCAGGTTTTTTACCATTGGCAGTTTCGTACGCTGCTTCAAAGGCAGATAACACTTCTGTTTTGTCTAGTTTGCTCATCAGAGACCCTATACGTTGTGAACACAGATAAAGAAGAGGTATTTATACCTATTTTAAAACAGTTTTTCAATTTTTTGCGATTTTCCTTCCATTTTAGGCCTATAAACGCCAAAATTTGCACAAAATTCAGTGCTAAGTAAGGTAAGTTGTATGCAACGTAGAGAATTTAACCAACTCCTAAATGACATTTTGAAACCTCATTTAATAAAAGATTTTTGCCCAAATGGCTTACAGGTCGAAGGTAAAAACGAAATTAAAAAAATTGTGACGGGTGTAACCGCAAGTCAAGCTTTAATAGAAGCTGCCATTGAGCAACAAGCAGATGCTATTTTGGTTCATCATGGTTTTTTTTGGAAAGGGGAATCTCAACCAATAACGGGTATGAAAAAGCGTCGTATAGGCGCACTACTAGCAAACGATATTAATTTATTCGGCTATCACTTACCACTCGATATTCATCCAACAGTTGGCAATAACGCACAACTTGCAAAGTTATTAGATATTGAAATTGAAACAGGGCTAGAGCCAACTTCAAATAGCGTAGCAATGAAAGGACGTTTAAAAACACCATTAAGTGGTGAAGATTTTGCAGATAAAATTGCAAAAGTGCTTAATCGAACCCCGCTCACAAGCTTAGTACGTTCAGCTAAAATAGAAACCATTGCACTGTGTACTGGTGGTGGGCAAGGATATATTGACTTAGCAGCAGAGCAAGGCATTGATGCTTATTTAACGGGTGAAGCATCGGAGCAGACAATTCATAGTTCTCGTGAACAAAACATTGATTTTTTTGCAGCCGGGCATCATGCAACAGAGCGCTATGGTGTAAAAGCACTAGGTGAGTTACTTGCTCAAGAGCATGGTTTTGATGTGACATTTATAGACATAGATAACCCAGTTTAATTAGGCTATATAAGTTACAGCGCCTCTGGATCTATCCAGCGGCGCAAACTTATCCATATATTTCCTACTACTTCGTGACTGTATTGCGTAACCACAAGTAAGGCATGAGCATTGGGAATAAACTGCTTGCTCCATGGAAGTGCAGCAAAATTATGATAATCAGTGGCTGCGGTTATGACTTCAATACCTTGAGCATTAAATAAGTCTTTGGCACGGGGCATGTGCAGTACAGATGTTACTAGTGCAACTTTAAAGTCGACTAATTTTGATGCCAGTAATTTAGCTTCTTCACCTGTGTCCATTGCTTTTGGATTTTGGAAAATACGGCTCTTATTAACGCCTAAACTAATTGCCGTTTGATACATAAGCCCGCTATTAGTGGTATTTTTATAACCCCCGCCTGAAACTATAAGCTCTGCGTTAGGGTAGTGCTTTGCCAGTTTTACACCTTCTACCAAGCGCGTTAGCGCACAATTACCTAATTGATTATTAGCACTGATTGCAGGATTTGGGTTTATATCGCAACCTAGTACAACTATTTTGTCTATTTTTGGATGCTTTAGAGTATTAAATGCAAGCGACGCAGGTTCATTATTTTGGATAATTAAATTGGCGATAAAGGGTGTGCTCAATGCAAGTAATACAATTAAACTTAAAGTAGACAAAAAGAGAGCTGATTTGCGGCCTTTAAATGCCAGTAGGAGCATCAGACACGCAAATAAACCAAATAGAGGCAGTGGCATAAGTAAACCACCAATCATTTTTTTAATAACAAACATAAGAGTTAAACGCTGTAGAGTTAATTACAGCGATATTACTTATTATATTGATGATTATCGACCGTTATTTAGCTTACAGGTATTTAAAAAGTGACGATAAACAGGGTTATCTTTCATGTCTTTTTTCATCGCTAAATACATAGGGCGAGTAAGACCAAGAGCGCCTAAAGGAATTGATTTAATTAAGCCTTGGCTTTCATAAGGTGTAACTAGCCAATCGGGCAAAGCAGCAACGCCCATGCCAGCACTTACTAGTTGAAAAATAAGTAGTCCTTGGTCAACCGTTTTTAGTGTACCGTCAAAACGAGCATTTTGAATGAAATGCTTAAATATATCTTGGCGTTCACGCGGGATAGGGTATGAAATAATAGTTTCGTTTTTTAAATCAAGCGCTGTTACATACGCTTTTTTAGCAAGTTCATGATCCGGCGCCACAATAAGCTTCAATTTAAAATCAAATAAGTGCGCGTATTCTAATGTGTCGGGTTCGCGTATATCAGACGTTAAAACTAAATCGAGCTCATCGCTTAGTAAGTCAGGAATAGCGTCGTAACTAAAGCCACGTTCATAATCAATTTTTATATCAGGCCAAAAGTTATTAAATTCTTTAATAGTAGGTAATAACCAATGAAAACATGCATGGCATTCCACGCTCAAACGTAGTTGAGAAATAGGCTGGTTTAAGCTTTCTTTTAAACGACATTTAGTCGCTTCCATTTTTGGCAATATTTCGTGAGCTAATTCAAGTAATAGCATTCCCTGAGGGGTAAAGCGGACTGGTTGAGTTTTACGCTCAAATAATTGGCAATCCAATTTATTCTCTAAATCTTTGATTTGATGAGATAAAGCAGACTGTGTCAAAAATAACTCTCGTGCTGTATTAACCAAAGATCCTGTTTCTTTTAGGGTTGCTATGGTTTTTAAATGTTTAATACCAATCATCTTTAAAAATTCTCATGGGAAAAGTGAGTTCAGCTCAGATTAATTACATACTACGCCTATATAAAAAACGTTTCAACGTCTAGATGGCTAAAATTATGCGTTTTATTGCAGTTTATCGCTATGAATCGTGAAAATATTAGAGTTAGTAATGATAAAAGTCATTTGAAAACTGGTTTGATGAGTTTTAGATGAGTTTGCTTCATGTTGTATTTTAAATATAACGATTGCTGTGCGTTTTAGCTCAGCGTGAGTTTTAACCATGCTGATAACGGTATGAGGTGAGGTTTGTTGAATGCTTACTTTAGATTGTGCTTTAAAAAATAGAGTCGTTTTGCCTTATAGCTCAAGTTTAGCTCAATGGGAGAGTATATGCGTAATACCTAAGCCAGCGACCTACTCGCTGGCTCTTTTTATAAGGGTTTATTAATTAGTAATATGGCTTCTTTGGCAGTAACAGGTTTTGATTTTAAAAAGCCTTGACCATAGTCGCACGCGGTGGATTGCAAAATAGTTAATTGCTCAACTGTTTCTATTCCTTCAGCTACAACTTCAAGTTTTAATGATTGCGCAAGTGATAAAATGGCTTCAACAAGTGGGTTAGTAGAATCCTGTAGATGGTCAATAAAGCTTTTATCTATTTTTAAAATATGAATAGGCAGTTGGTGCAAGTAGCCTAGTGCTGAATAACCTGTTCCAAAATCATCAAGACATAATTTTACTTTTAAAGGTGAAAGACCTTCAATTATTTGAGTGGCGAGTTCTAGATTTTCTATTAAGCCAGATTCGGTAATTTCTAAGCATAAAGAACCAAGAGGTAATTGGTACCTATTATAAATGGAATGTATTTGCGCTACAAAATCGAGGCTTGCAAAGTGTCGTGACGATACATTAACGGTGACTTTTAAAAAGCGATGGCCTTGTTGGTGCCAATTTGAAATATGCTGGGCCGCCAAATCAAGTAAATGTAAATCAAGATTTATAATTTGCCCTGTAGTTTCAGCTATCGGTATAAAGTCATTAGGGGGTACAAACCCTTTTGTAGGGTGATGCCAACGAACAAGTGCTTCAAAGCCGATAACTTCACTGGTAGTAATTGTGAAAATTGGTTGAAAATAAAGTTCAAACTCGTTGTGTTCAATACCGTGTTGTAAGTCGTTTTCTATATCGGCATGGGTTTTAAGTTTTTTACGCATCGTGTTATTAAAAAACTTTACCTGACCACGTCCGGTTGACTTAGCTTCATACATAGCGGCATCGGCTTGTTGCAGTAATATATAAGCTTTGTCGTTTACGTTATCTGTATAGGCAACCCCAATACTCGTTGATGCTTGGAGTAAGTGGTTATCTATATTTAAAGGTTTTGATAATGCGTTTTTAATGCGGTTTAAAGCTTCATTAACTTGGTTTTTATGCGTGATGTTTTCCATAAAAATTGCAAATTCATCGCCGCCTAAACGTGCAAATGTATCCGTGCTTCGTACTGTACCTTTAATCAAGTCGCATATTTTTATAAGGAAGTGGTCCCCAACTTCATGCCCGAGCGAATCATTAATACTTTTAAAACGGTCAAAGTCTAGATACAACAGGGCATGGCTAGTACTCTTTTTAGCACGCGTTAAACGTAAAATAGCATGTTTTATACGTTCAATAAGTAGTGAGCGGTTAGCAAGGCCTGTAAGCTCGTCATGTAATGCTTTGTGCTCAAGTTCTTGGCGGGCTAATTGCCTATCAATTGCCATACTTATTTGGCGACTTACATACGTTAGAAGAGCACTATCGTGTTCGTTGTAATGCAGTGTTTTATCGTAACTTTGTACAACAATAACCCCGCTTATACGATCACTTGTTTGAAATGGAACACCTAACCAAGACTCAGATTGCCGACCTACCATTTTAAAATCACCGTTATTAATGTGACTTTGAAAGGCATCTTTGTTAAGTAATAGGGTTTGCTCTGTTTTTAGAAGGTAATATGAAGCGGTATCTTTAAGTTGTTCTTTAGATATTTTTTGATGAGTTTTAGTGTTTATGCCTTCTTCGACTATGTAAACGAGGTCAAGTATATCTATTTTTTTGTCGTATAGAGCGATAAAAAAGTTATCGGCTCGAAGTAAGTTATTTATGATTGAATGCAAGGCTTTAAAAAATGTATCTAGGTCACTCGCTTTGTAAGTTAGGTTAGCTATTTGTAATAAGCTGTTTTCTAATTTTTGTGCATTGTTGAGTTGCTCAACTGTTTTTTGTAAGTTGTTTACTGTATTAACCTGGTTAATCTTGGCACTGAGTAAGTGAGCAACTGTTGTAAGAATTTCAAGGTGTGCATTGGTAAAATAACCTTTGATTGGGTGCTCACAATCAATAACACCTAAAACTTGTTCTTTATATATAAGGGGAACACATAGTTCTGATTGAGCAGGGCGTTCATCAGCGATATAACGGCTGTCTTTCGTTACATCGTTAATAATTACCGCTTTTCCGGTCGTTGCAACAGCGCCCGTTATACCTTCACTAAAACGTATTATTTTACGTTCCGCTTGATATTTGTCCCGCGCGTGTGCAATACCCATTGATGCAACTTGGTTTAATGTATTTGCATTATTGTCAGCTAGATATATGACACAATCAACAAACCCTAAGCGATTTACAACGTGTGTTGTAACATACTCAAACAATTCTTCTAATGTATCGAGTTGCAATAGACTAGATGAAAATTGATTAATGATACTTAGTTGATCAGTTTTTATCTCAAGCGCTCTAGTCGCATCAGTTTTATAAGACATAGGCAATTTATATTATTCTTGTTATTTTTAAATTCACAGTTAAGTTAACCTAATCTTGGGTTTTTGTACAAATTAAAGCGATGAGTGGTTTCAATACTCTGTAAAGTTTTAATATAGCGAGTTTTAATTAATCATAAATCATTACAATAAGCTAATAGCATTGAATTTGCTCATTGTGCTTTTAAATAGTACCTCAGTAATTTTATCCATATAAAAACTTTATTTTTAATAAAATCTTTACTCGAAAACATCATATGCCTATGATCGGATAAATTCAGCCGTGGAACAAAGTAATGACAAGTAATAATACAAACTCTGTAACAACCCTTACTATCACTCGCCCTGATGACTGGCATGTACATTTACGTGATGGTGACCAGTTAAAAGACACTGTACGGGATATTAGCAGATACATGGGCCGCGCTATTGTTATGCCAAACCTTGTTCCGCCAGCAACGTGCACAGATACGGCATTGTCGTACAGAGAACGCATTATGTCTGCAAATCCACAAGGCAACTTTGAGCCATTAATGGTTTTGTATCTCACGGATAAAACTACACCAGATGAAATAATAAAAGCTAAAGCGACAGGTAAAATAGTAGCAGCTAAGCTTTACCCTGCTGGCGCTACCACTAATTCTGACTCGGGTGTTACATCAGTAAAAAATATTTATCCAGTTTTAAAAGCAATGCAAGAAGTAGGCATGTTGCTGTTAGTGCATGGGGAAGTGACAGATTCGTCGATTGATATTTTTGACCGTGAAAAAGTATTTCTGGATACAATTTTAGGAGATGTAGTAAATGACTTTCCTGAGCTTAAAATTGTACTCGAGCATATTACGACTAAAGATGCAGTAGAGTTTGTAGTTAATGCACCTAGCAATGTAGCGGCAACAATTACAGCGCATCACTTGCTTTATAACCGCAATCATATGTTAGCGGGTGGAATTCGCCCACATTATTACTGTTTGCCAATTCTCAAGCGTAACATTCACCAGCAAGCATTAATGGCTGCAGCAATAAGTGGAAATAAAAAATTCTTCTTAGGAACTGACTCTGCACCACATTATAAAGATAAAAAAGAAGCAGCCTGTGGGTGTGCTGGTGCATACACGGCTCATGCCGCTATTGAATTATATGCTGAAGCATTTGAGGATGCAGGAGCTTTGGACATGCTTGAAGGGTTTGCAAGCCACTTTGGCCCTGATTTTTACGAATTGCCGCGTAATACAGATACAATTACATTACAAAGAAAGCCGTGGAAAGTACCTGCAAGTTATACATTGGGCGACTCTGAAGTTGTGCCTATAAAGGCTGAAAATACAATGGATTGGTCTGTCGAATAACCAATAATATATTTAAATCTAAAGCCGCTTAATTTTTAATGCGGCTTTTTTGTTTGTGCTTTTGATATTATTGAAGCGTAATTCGACGACAGGGTGGTTGTAGGTGGCTTTTGATCTCGCTTACAGCAATAAATATTACAATAATACTTATAGTTTTTTGCTTGTAAATTAGTCAGTTAAAGGCGATTTAAAACAAATTTATATTTTTAAGAAATAATTCCTAATTAATAGAGCGAAAAAAAATATAATGTGTTAATCTTACCTTGCTTTGAGTTTTTATGTATTGAATTTACGGATATTGTGCTGCGTTTAAGGTTACCGGTTAGGTTATTACTTGTTCCTGTACTGTACCTCCATATTTTTGAGCATTGACTCAGGGAGGATATTGCCATAATAATATGGCTGAATTTTAATTATTGACTTACAGGAAAATTTAGTATGTCGGTTACTGGTAAAGTAAAGTTTTTCAACGAAGCTAAAGGCTTTGGTTTCATTGAACAAGAAAATGGTCCTGACGTGTTTGTACATTTCAGCGCAATCACTGGTTCTGGTTTTCGCACTCTTAGCGAAGGTCAAGCAGTGACATTCAGCATCAAACAAGGTCAAAAAGGCCCTGAAGCTGAGAACGTAGAAGCAGCATAATTTATTATGTGAACTCTAGTTCATCTTGGTGAAGCAGGTTTCTGTTTCACCATAATTCCCCTTTCTTAAATCTATTTATTTTAATACCTCAAATTCTCCTTTTTTTTAAATCTAAAAAACTACTCAAACATTCTATCTTTGCAAAGCTAAACAACTAATAATCTAACGGACAAAACAATCCTCTAATACTTTTAAAAACCATTCATAAGAATTTATTCAATGGGCCTGATACCAGCTTAAATAAAATCGATGCTCAATATCAATCCATGCAAATTCTGTTTCAAGCTTACTCTGTGTGACGAAGGCTACTCATTGATAAAGGCTTCTAGGTGCTTCTATTACTTTATTATGTGAACGTAAAGCTTCATTTATAGTGTATTACTAATAAAGTAGGGTAACTCTTCATGATTAACTTAATTACTGAATTAACCTTAACGTTAAAATAGTATTAAAGAATACTTTAAAGCGGTAAATACAACCTGTTTAATTATCAAAAGCTTTTATGCTGCTAAAAGAAATGCATTGTTGAGTTTATTATTACTATTTATGGAAAAACACGTTTTAAAATAGTTTTAAAAGTAACGTATATAAAGCGTGAGTATCCGATATTAAATATTATCCAGTGTTGTTTTTTTGTGCGACAAATGGTTTGTTTTTTCAGATGAAGTGTAACTGAGGCGATATAACACGATAAAATCGTGTAAAAAATAACTTTTGTTATATCAATTTATATTTTTTTTAGTTTTTTTTCAGTGCGAATTCAGCTTTAGCTAAATGTTGCAATAATGTTGTTTTATGTCAGTGCAATGCGAATAAATACACCCCTTAAAAGGCTTTAATAGAAATATTAAGAAAAAGCTTCGTTGCAATAATGTTAACCGTTGTGGGCTGGTACTTTCGTTTAAGCATTAACTTAGCTATTTATTTACTGAGATTAGTAAACATCAAGTTGACAGCGCTAATTGCATTTAGCATTATTGGAAGGTTGATATCTATTAAAAGATATCAGGGTTGTTCTCCTCGGAGGATAATTAAATTATAAAAGTAACATTACTTAATTGGTTGGGAACTATGTCTGTTAAAATCAGAAAGAGTCTTGTAGCAACTGCGTTGGTTGGCGCATTTGCATTTGCAAGCAGCAATGTGATTGCAGATCCTTTGAATGACGTGCAAAAAGCAGGTCAACAAATTCAAAAGGCTGCGGTTAAGTCTCAAACTAAAATTGACAATGTATATGGTCAAACTCAGGAGCTAATCGCTGAGTACCGTAGCGTTGTTGATGAGACTGAACTTATGAAAGTGTATAACGATCACGTGTCGCGCTTGGTTGATAGCCAAAACGCTTCAATTGAATCGTTTGATCGTCAAATCGCGACTATTGATAACACTAAACAAAACGTTGTGCCTTTGATGTATCGCATGATCGATACGCTTGAGCAATTCATCAAAGCGGACGTTCCATTTAATCTTGAAACGCGTTTAGGACGTGTTGAAAGACTACGTGAGATCATGGTTTCTGCGTCTGTAACGACGTCTGAAAAATTCCGTCAAGTACTTGAAGCTTACACTATTGAAACAGCATACAGCTCTCTTGTATCTGCTTCACAAGGTACTCTAGAAGTTGATGGTAAAAGCATTAACGTTGATATCGGTCAGTTAGGTCGTATCACTTACGTTGCTCAGTCTTTTGACTTGAAACATGCTTGGGTGTGGGATAACAACACTAAACAGTGGAAAGAATTAGGCGAAGAATACCTAAAACCTGTTAAAGAAGTTATTCGTATGGCGCGTAAGCAAGCGACATTAGAACTTGTTAAACTACCTATCTTTGGCGCGGAGTAATCAATAATGAAGAAACTATTTAAAGGTTTTGCTGTTGCAGCAGTACTAACTGTTTCTGCAGGTACCGCGCTTAATGCACATGCAAATACTGGAGCTCTAGATAAAATTCTTGAGCAAGTAAAGCAAGAGCGTATCTCTGAAGGTAAAATCAATAAGCAACGTGAGCAAGAGTTCTTATCAGAACGTGCTGACAAGCAAGCATTACTTAACAAAGCTAAAAGCCAACTTGCTTCTGAGAAGTCTCGTGGTGAAAGCTTAGCTAAGCAATATGCACAAAACGAAAATACGCTAGCTGAAAAAGAAGCAGCTCTTCAAAGTGCCCAAGGTACTTTAGGTGAGATGTTTGGTGTTGTACGTCGTGCAGCTCAAGATGCTATCGGTTCTATCGAAGCGTCACTAGTTAGTGCTGAAAAACCAGGTCGTGCTGAAATCTTACGTTCGTTAGCAGCTGCTAAAGAACTTCCTACAGTTCGCGAACTTGAAGAACTTTGGATTTCACTTCAAACTGAAATGACAGAATCAGCTAAAGTTTCAACTTTTGAAACTGAAGTTGCTGGTCTTGACGGTAACCCGTCAATGAAAAAAGTAACACGTATCGGTAACTTTAACTTAGTTACAGACGATGGTTACTTAATTTATTCACCAGAGACTAAGTCTATCCAGCCTCTAGGTAAGCAACCAGACGGTTATATCTTAGACGGTATCACGGCTCTAGAAAATACATCACCAGATAACTACGCTGGTGTTTACATAGATCCGACTCGTGGTGCTATCTTACGTATCAACACTCAAAAAGCGACCCTTATGGAATACTTCCATCAAGGTGGCGTAGTTGGTTATATCATCACGGCTTTACTTGGCCTAGGTATGCTAATTACTCTAATCCGCTTTGTTGACCTTACACTTACTACTAGTAAGATTAAGAGCCAGCTTAAAAATGTTGCTACACCGAATACAAATAACCCACTGGGTCGTATTCTTAAAGTGTACCATGACAACAAGAACCAAGATGTTGAAAACCTTGAGCTTAAACTTGATGAAGCGATTCTACGTGAAACGCCACGCATTGAAGCTGGTATCAATATAATTAAGATTCTTGCTGCAATCGCACCGTTACTAGGTCTACTAGGTACAGTAATCGGTATGATCTTAACGTTCCAAACAATCACATTGTTCGGTACGGGTGATCCGAAGATCATGGCAGGTAACATCTCTCTAGCACTTGTAACTACAGCGCTAGGTCTAATTGCTGCATTACCACTAATTCTACTTCATGCTCTTGTAGCTGGTCGTAGTAAGTCGGTATTACACATCCTTGATGAGCAAAGCGCGGGTATCGTTGCTACTCACGCGGAGAAGGAGAAAGCCTAATGCTAGTCCTGATGGAGATATGGGAATCTATCAGGGATTTTGTTGGCACAGGCGGCCAGGTTTTATACGTGGTCGCGATAGCACTCTTTCTTATGTGGGTTTTAATGATTGAGCGCTATTGGTTCCTACTTGCAGAATTTCCTCGCACAGCGAAAGAAATTGTAGCAAAGTGGGATGCCCGCCAAGACACTACGTCTTGGTACGCACACAGAATCCGTGAAGCATGGATTTCTGAAGCGTCTGAAAAATTAGATCAGCGTATGTTGTTGATTAAGACATTAGTAGCTGTTTGTCCTTTAATAGGCTTACTTGGTACTGTTACTGGTATGATCTCGGTTTTTGAAACCATGGCCAACCAGGGTACGGGTAACGCACGTTTAATGGCATCAGGTATTTCAATGGCAACAATCCCAACAATGGCTGGAATGGTTGCGGCATTATCTGGAGTATTTTTTAGCTCACGTCTTGAGACAAAAGCTAAAATGGTGAAAGCCAAACTTATTGATAGTATGCCTCATCACTAGAGAGAGAATTAAATATGGCACGTAAACAACGTTTTCGTGAAGAAGAAGAAGCAGCGGTTGATATGACGCCAATGCTTGACATCGTATTTATCATGCTTATTTTCTTTATCGTAACTACATCGTTCGTTAAAGAGGCTGGTATCGAGGTCAATAAACCTAAAGCGGCTCAAGCTACTAAGCAAAAAAATGCTAACATTTTTATTGCTATTCGTAGTAACGGCGAGATCTGGATTGATAAACAGCAGGTTGATGTTGAACGTATTTCAGCAAAAATCGAAAGTTTATTAGCAGAACAACCTACTGAAGTTGTAATTTTGCAAGCTGATAAAGAAGCAAAACACGGCGTAGTGGTTAAAGTTATGGACCAGATTAAAGCGACGGGTGATAACCTGAGAATTTCAATAGCTGGAGATCAGTAATGATTCGTTTTCTGTTTTCACTGATTGCAGGTGGGGCAGTTACTTTCGGCTTGTTCTACTTCATGGCATTCCTCATCTCTGGTGGGGCTGACCGTAATACGGAACAAAAAGAGCAGATCATAGTCGAAATAATGACGAATCCGCCTGAATCTAAGGTGCAGGAGAGGAAGCGTGTACCGCCTCCTCCTCCGCCACCGCCAAAGCAGCCGCCTAAACCGCAGCCGCCACAGCCGGAAAATAATAATCCAAATCCTGGTGCTATGTCATTTAATATGGGAAGCATTGATGTTGGTAGTTCGGCAGGTGGACTAAGTGGTCCTGGTGCATTTGGACGAGATGGTGATGCGACACCTATCGTTCGTATAGAACCAAAATATCCAACGCAAGCAGCACGTGATGGTAAAGAAGGTTGGGTTCAACTTTCATTCACAATTGATGAGCTAGGTGGAGTAACTGACGTTGAAGTAATTGACGCAGAACCGAAACGTATCTTTGACCGTGAAGCTAAACGTGCACTGCGTAAGTGGAAGTACCGTCCTAAGATCATTGACGGAAAACCACAGAAACAACCAGGTTTACAAGTTCAATTAGACTTTAAACTTAACCAAGGCAACTAAGGAGGCGAGTAATGAGAAATTTTTCTAAAGTAACTGCTCTTGCAATTCTTATGTCTGTGTCGGGTGCTACTTTAAGTGCATCTGTTTTAGCAGCGCCGGATTACGCAAAGATTGAAGAGCGTAAAAAAGCAAAAACTAAAATCATGGGCGAGCGTACTGGTAAAAAAGTAATTAAAGCATTTGATTTGTACAACGAAGAAAAAGTTGATGAAGCAATTGTTTTGCTTAGAGAAATCGAGCCTTCGAATGACTTTGATAAAGCGACCGTAAATCGTTACTTAGGTAGCATGTACGCTCAAAAAGAAAAGTATGACGAAGCGATCAAGTACTCTAAGCAAGCCGTTGCACCTGATGTTTTAAACTTTGCTGATCAAGAACAAACTCTTAAGTTGTTAGGTGACTTATACGCTGGTACAGAAAAGTTCCAAGAAGCTAAAAAAGCATATGTAGCTTGGATGGACTTTACCGGTGAAGAGGACCCTACGGTTTATACACGTATTGCTCAAGCTAACTATCAGTTAGAGCAATACCGTGATGTTTTTGAACCAGCAGATAAGGCAATAAAACTTCAAAAAGAGCCTAACAAAGGCCCTTACCAATTAAAACTTGGCGCATACTTTGAGCTTAAAGATTATGCAAACATGGTTAAAATTGGCGAAGAAATTGTTCGTGTATGGCCTGATGATAAAAAAGCTTGGGTTAGCTTAGGTAAGTATTACCTACAAACTGAAGATTATTCTAAAGGTTTAGCAACTATGGAAGTTGCATACAAGAATGGTTACTTTGAAAATGAAGTTGAGTATAAAGTCTTATCTAACTTTTACTCTCTAAATGAGATCCCTTATAAAGCAGCTGTAACGCTAGAAAAGGCCATTAAGAGTGAAAAAGTAGAACGTACAAAGCAGAATGTTAGCGCGATTGCGAGTAATTACCATCGTTCTAAAGATTTAGAAAAAGCTGCTAAGTACTACGAAGATGCTGCTAAATTTGATGACGACGCTGAGCTTTACCGCAAAGCAGGTTCATTACTTTTACAATCTGAAAAATTCAGTGCTGCTATTGTTCGCTTGAACAAAGCATTAGAGCTTGGCTCTGACAAAAAAGGCACAATTTATTCAGATTTAGCTGAAGCGTATTACTACCAAGGTAAGTATAAGCAAGCATATGCTGCAATTACTAAAGCTATGGATGACCCTCGCACACGTAAGTTTGCAAAAGGTTGGTCTACATATATTAAAGATAAAGCCGCTCGCAACGGTGTTAAAATTTAATTTTAATTAGCTTAAGCAACTTATAAAAAGCCCCTCTGGGGCTTTTTTTATTGGAACTACTATGTATAAAAAGCTCTTTTTATCATCACTACTGTGCCTATTTTTAGCTGCATGTTCAAAGCAGCCTCAACCTTATGAGTCGTTTGAGGACGCACAAGTCGCTTTAAAAGCTTTAAACATGGCGCTTGTACAAACAGGTGCTACTAAAGGCAATAACATTGAAAAAGATCAATTGGTTTTCTCTGATGCTTACTTAACAAAACGCCATACTATTTATCAGAGCCTAATGGGTATGGAGCTTAATCTAAATCAAATTGCGCAAGTAAACTATTTGGTAATTGCAGAGCGTTTCCCTGAACGCTACTTTAATTGGCCAGCCCAAGTAAATGTTTTAGAAAACATGCTCGCTTTTGAAGGCTCAAAAAACACACCGGATAATGTTATTACTTGGCTCAAGTTAACCCAAGATACCCTAGACAGTGCTCAACAAAGCAATTTAAAGCTGAACAAGGTTGAACTTACATTGTTACAAAGCTATGTATTAAGTGCGATAGCAAGTAACCATGTTCAACCAGCGCTTAAAAGCCATATAAGAGCTTTTAGCGATTATTTAGCTAGTTATAAGCCAAGAGGAAGTGTGGGTCTAAGAGGTCTGCCAAATGGCACTCAGTGGTATCAGAGCAAACTTAATTACTTTAGTGGCGAAGTACATTCACCGTTAGAATGGGTTACTCTTTTAAACGAAAAAATAAAAGTATTAGATCGTGTTGCATTCGACAGTAAGCTGCCAACTTCTCACCAAAAATCGTTTTTAGTTCAGTATTTATCTGATGAAAAATTAATAGAAGGCTTAGATTGGCAGGCTAACTATCAAGACTTACCTGCAATGGCGATCGCTATGGATATGTCTCATAAAGATAAAACATTGATGCTTGCGATGATGGAATCAGATATAGGTATTCACTACCATGCGTGGACTTTGCCTCAAGCAAAGGTAAACCTTATAAAGCGCCTACAAATGAGTCCAGAAGAGGCCCAGTACTTGGTTGAAGATATAATTCTCTACCCAGGGCAATCATTTAGCTTTATACAACACATTATATAATGATTTGAAAGTGCGCTTATTGTGCGCACTTTGTACACCGTTGAGTTGCGGGGTCTAGTTCAAGTGACTTAGCTGATATTTTTTCTTCACAATCACAGCAGTAGCCATACTGGCCAATTTCTATTTGACTTAGTGCGGCTTCTAGTTTGGTCATGCGACTGATTAAAAGTGCATACTCAGGGCCTAACTTCTCTGCTGCGCAGTCTAACCATTCATTATTTGCTGTATCAGCTAAAATTTGTATTAAATGGTGATGTGCAGGGTAAGCTGATTTAGAAAGCATGGTTAATATATTTAATTTAACTTGTGCTATTTCATCGTTAAGTCTTTTTTGATGATGCATTATCAGTACAACCTTATTAAATGGGCTTTACGTTATTCTGATATTATCTAGAGTCTTTAAGTTGGTCGTTATGATTTGAATCAAGTTGAGGTGCTTTGGCATATTTATTTAATACGCTCGCCACATCTTCTTTACTTTTTAAACGTCTGATTTCATCAAACAAATCGATAGCTTGCGGGTACTGGCGTTTTAGATAACCAAGCCATTGTTTAGTACGTGAAGCAAAGTATTTTTCATCCTTCGCGGGGTCTTGATGAATAGCTGAGTGAATTAAGTGATAAATAATATGCTCCCACTCAAGGCTATCATATTGCTCATTATTTACATGAGCTTTAATTTTTTTTGCTAAATCAGGGTGCGAAAGGGCGCCACGACCAAGCATTAAATCAGTGCACCCACTTCGTTTTTGACAAAGCATTGCGTCCTCTACTTGCCAAATTTCACCATTGGCAACAACTGCAATATTCTTACCTTTTATTATTGGTGGAATTTTTTCCCAATAAGCTGGCGGGTTATAACCATCTCGTTTGGTTCTGGCGTGAATAGCTACACTATTTGCACCTGCACTTACCACAGCATCAACAATTTCTTGGCTGTTACTGTCATCATCAAAGCCTAAGCGAATTTTTGCACTTACTTCATGTTTATCATCTACAGCATCTCGGACTGCTTTAATAATCGTATACATATGGTCAGGGTCTTTAAGCAGTACAGCCCCCCCTCGGCTACGATTAACTGTTTTTGCTGGGCAACCAAAATTTAGGTCGACCCCATGGGACCCTAATGCGATTGCTCTTATTGCATTTTCGGCTAACGGATTTGCTTCTTGACCGAGTAATTGAACACGCACAGGAGTACCTGCTCGTGTAAATCCATTATTATGTAGTTCAGGGCAAAATCGATGAAAAACTTTGTCAGGTAAGCATGTTTCAACCACTCTTACAAACTCTGTAACGCACAAATCGAACCCACCAATGTCTGTGAGTAATTGGCGCATTTTAAAATCAACGACACCTTCCATAGGTGCTAAAACAAGTTTCATAAAGAGATTAATTTTGATAAAAAACTGGGGGCATAGTTTACCTGTAAATCACACATTGATAAATCTGTAATTACCGCCCATATTTGATGTATAAATTGCAAAAGTAAATATTATGAAAATAAATGAAAGTTTTTATTTTTGTACGGGTCTACTTAAGCATACAAGCAATTTAAAAATACATTTTTATTGCTGAGATTTACAATCCTTGATTAAAGAGAGTCATAAAATGAATACAGTTAAAAAAAATACAATCGCGTTAACTTTAGGTGCAGTAGTAGTTGGCTCTGCAAGTTTTGTATCTGCAGATGTACAAGCTAACCCATTTGAGTTTCAACAACTAGTAACAGGTTACCAATTAGATGCTGCAGAAGGTAAGTGCGGTGAAGGCAAATGTGGCGGTGACGCAAAAGATAAAAAAGAAGGTAAATGCGGCGAAGGCAAATGTGGTGGCGACGCAAAAGATAAAAAAGAAGGCAAATGTGGCGGTGACGCAAAAGATAAAAAAGAAGGTAAATGCGGCGAAGGCAAATGTGGTGGCGACGCAAAAGATAAAAAAGAAGGCAAATGCGGCGAAGGCAAATGTGGCGGCGATGCAAAAGGTAAAAAAGAAGGTAAATGCGGCGAAGGCAAATGTGGTGGCGACGCAAAAGATAAAAAAGAAGGTAAATGCGGCGAAGGTAAGTGTGGCGGCGATGCAAAAGACGCAAAAGCTAAAACAGAAGGCAAATGTGGTGAAGGTAAATGTGGCGGCGACGCTAAAAAAACTAAAAAAGAAGGTAAGTGCGGCGAAGGTAAATGTGGTGGCCGTTAATATCTTATTCTAAATAAGTTATGCTAAAAGGGCCCTAAGGCCCTTTTTTGTTAAGTTAGAGGTAGTTATGATACAAACTCAAAGTAAAGATTTTGGGATGGTGGGCCTTGGCCTACGACGAGAAATGCTTGATGAGCTGCTTGAGCATGTACCTAATCAAGTAGACTTTTTAGAAGTTGCGCCAGAGAACTGGTTAAAACTGGGTGGACGCTTTAAAAAGCAATTTAAAACATTAACCGATGCTAATAATTTTGTGTGTCATGGATTATCACTGTCTATCGGTTCTCCCGAACCTCTTGATGTTGAATTTGTTAAGTCTTTAAAAGTGTTTTTTGAAGAGCACAATATAAAAATTTTTAGTGAGCACTTAAGTTACTGCTCCGGTACAGGGCATATGTATGACTTAATGCCCATTCCATTTACACAAGATGCCATAGCACATGTTGTACCTCGCATTAAACAAGTTCAAGACATACTAGAGCAGCAAATTGCGATAGAAAATGTTTCCTATTATGGTGCTCCTGGACAGCAATTATCAGAGCTTGAATTTACGAATATTATTTTAGAGCAAGCTGACTGCAAGCTTTTACTTGATGTGAATAACATTTATGTTAATTCGATAAATCATGGCTACAACGCGCAAGCATTTTTAACTGGGTTACCCTCTAATCGTATAGCCTATGGGCATGTTGCTGGCCATTATAATGAGGCTGATGACTTAATTGTTGATACACATGGCGCTGATGTGATTGATCCTGTTTGGGAGCTACTCGATAAAGCATACGAAGTGCATGGCGTATTTCCAACCTTGCTTGAGCGCGATTTTAATATTCCTACCATGAATGTTTTAACCAAAGAGTTAGATATAATTCATGATCTACAGGCTAAACACTTTGATTCAACTGTTTCAAAACAACGAGCTTAATATAAGCCTTTATCAACATTAAAAGAGTGCCTAGTTATGAGCTTTATTGAAATACAAAACGAATTTATGGCGCATATTCGCGAGCCTCAAAAAAATAAAAAGCCCAGCGGTATCGAAGACAGGCGTATGGCTATTTATCGCGACCTATTTTTTAATAACATTGAAGGTTTTATATCATCAGGTTTTCCGGTATTAAAAACGTTATATACCCAGAAGCAATGGCAAGCCCTCGTACGCCAGTTTTTTAGCGAATATGATTGTCATTCGCCGTACTTTTTAGACATAGCAGGGGAGTTTATTAATTACTTATCAAGTGATTATAAAATGAAAAAATACGATCCCGTGTTTATGCTTGAGCTTGCCCATTATGAATGGGTAGAGCTAGATGTATCCATTGCACACGAAGATGAGCAAGAGAAAAAATTACAAACAACAGCGCTCACTAGTTCAGCTTTATATTTATCGAAAACGGCAAGAAATTTAAGTTATCAATTTCCGGTTCAAAATATTAGCAATCGCTTTAAACCAAAAGAGCCATCACCTCAGCCTAATTATTTTGTTGTATATAGAGACGAAAATGACGACGTTCAATTTCTGGCTACGAATGCGATGACAGCTTTGCTATTGTCAATCATAGAGACAAGCGAAGGCGCGACATTTGACAACGTCTGCCAACAGGTATTAGCTCATGCACCACAATTTAATGCAGAGCAAATTACTCAAGGTGCACTGGTTACTCTTAATGCTATGGTTGAACGAGGAGTAATTGTGACAAAAAATCAAGACTAAGGTCTTTATTGATGATTTTACATCGTCTATTATGGCAGCCTTATTTGCCGTGCTTAATAAAAGGTTGTACCAATGTCAGATGATAAAGACTTTAAAGATCCGTTCAACGTTACTTACTTTCTTGCTTTTTTAGCTGTATTTGCAGGGATTGGTTGTTTAAATGCAATATTAGGCTGGATCACTAGCTTAACGTAAAATGTATAGCGTTTATGAAGGCTGTTGCTAACTTCAGCCTTGAACCACTTTATTTTAATTACCCCGTCCATATTTAATACTTCTTTTATAATAACGCCAAACTCGCAATTAAAGGTTAGTTAAGGTTATAATCACCTGCTTTGTAATATAAACAATTGAGCAGTTAAAATTATGACTCAAGTAACACCAGCAATTATCAAAAACAGCATAACTACAATTGCTGATTATCCAAAAGCGGGCATTATGTTTCGCGATGTAACCACTTTAATGGCAAATCCAGAAGCCTTTAAAGCAACTATTGACGCGTTTATCGCAGAATATAAAGATCAGGGCTTTACTAAAATCATAGGCACAGAATCACGTGGTTTTATTTTTGGTGCGCCATTGTCTTATGCGTTAGGCATTCCGTTTATTCCAGTACGTAAACCAGGTAAGTTACCACGCGAAGTTATTCGCCAAGATTACTTACTTGAGTACGGTGAAGACACGCTAGAACTGCATGTAGATGCAATTGTACCTGGCGACAAAGTATTACTAGTTGATGACTTATTAGCAACTGGTGGCACAATTGAAGCCACTGCTAAGTTAGTTAATAAACTAGGTGGCGAAGCCACAGATGCAGCATTTGTTGTATCACTACCAGAACTTGGTGGCGAGCAGCGCATCAAAAAAATGGGTATTAAAATCCTAAAATTGGTTGAATTCGAAGGCGAGTAATCGATGAGTTATCAGGTTCTAGCGAGAAAATGGCGTCCTCAAACCTTTCATGAATTGGTTGGGCAGTCTCATGTTAAGCAAGCGCTTGTAAATGCGCTTACGCAAAATAGACTGCATCACGCTTATTTATTCACTGGAACCCGCGGTGTAGGTAAAACCACCATTGCACGTATTTTTGCTAAAAGCTTAAATTGCGATGAAGGTATATCTGCAAATCCGTGTGGACAATGTAGCAGCTGTTTGGATATAGAAGCAGGGCGCTACATTGACCTACTCGAAATAGATGCGGCTTCTCGTACAAAAGTAGAAGACACTCGCGAAATACTTGATAACGTTCAATATGCACCAACTCGTGGACGTTATAAAGTATACCTAATCGATGAAGTTCACATGCTTTCTAAGCACAGCTTTAACGCGCTTTTAAAAACGCTTGAAGAGCCACCAGAGCATGTGAAATTTTTATTGGCGACCACCGATCCTCAAAAATTACCAGTTACTATTTTATCTCGCTGTCTACAATTTAACTTAAATGCCTTGTCGCAAAGTGAAATTAAAACACAGCTTGAACACGTACTTACTCAAGAGCAGCTTAGCTTTGATACCGATGCACTTAGCATTATTTCAAAAGCCGCTGATGGCAGTATGCGTGATGCACTTAGCTTAACCGACCAAGCTATTGCGCAAACAAATGGTGATATTAATAATCAAGCAGTACAAACAATGCTTGGTTTAATGGATACTCATTATAGCCAAAGCTTGCTTGCAGCATTACTTGCACAAGATGGCGCTGCGTTAATGGATGAGATTGCGCAGGTGGCAAGTCGTAATCCTAATTATGTGGCATTGCTTGATGATTTAATTGCACTTACACATTTAACACAACTAACCCAGTTAGTGCCTGAAGCGGCAGGGCTAGATGAAAAAAATGTAGATTATATTGCTCATGTTGCACAACATACGAGCCCACAACAAATTCAAATTTATTATCAGTTACTGTTAAATGGTAAAAAAGATTTACAATGGGCACCAGAGCCTCGCTTAGGTTTTGAAATGATTATGCTAAGATTATTAGCATTTAAGCCTACAGACGCGCAACAAACTGTACACACAGCAAACGAAGAGCCGGCCCCAAATAAACAAGGCCGTGCAAATGCACTGCGAGATATATTAAATAAAAATAAAACATCGCAAAACACCGTAGCTGGCCAAAGCAGTGCTCCAGTAAATAATATTAAGCCAGTTAGCAATGCAGAGCAGCCTAAAGCCGTTGAGATAGAGCCTTCAGCTAACGCAGCCGCTCAGTCATCAAATAATGAAGTCGTGCAAAGTAATAATGAGCCTGCCCAAGTTGCAGTAGAGCAACCGGTTCAACAAAGTGAAAACGCTTCAAAGCAACAGGCTTTAGCTAAAGAGCAACCACAAACCAATGTTGTTTCAGATGCTCAAGCCCAGCGACAAAGTGAAGATGAAGCTTATATGCTCCATAGTGATGCTGAACAAACGCTGGCCTCGCAATTTGACGATATAATGAGTAGCGCTGTAGATCAGGGTTTTAACCCTGCACCTACTGCAAACTCAGAACCTCAATCAAAGCCCTTAACAAATCACAATGCAAGTACGCCAATAGCTGAACAAGAAGCGCAGGCGCAATCTGCCATTGCTCGTATTTTACGTGATAGAAACATATCCGGTGCGGGTAGGTTATCAAGCAAGAGTACAAGCACCTCTGCAAATAATGTAGCAGCGCAGCCAAACCAAGCACCCGCTAAAAAGCCAGAACACCAGCCAAGAATGCCTAAAGCTCAAATTGTTCACCAAGATAGTACCGCTGAAAATACAAACGAGCTCAACAGCGTTACAAACGTAGCACCTAGCGATCCCCCACCTTGGGTGAATGATAGTGCAGATGCAAGTGAAAAAAAGCATGAGCTCCCACTAACAGGGAGCGAAAGCCAGGCACATGGTCACGCTAATACAAAACCAGCACGAAAAGTTGATTTTAAAGAAAAGCATCAAACAATTACCGAAAATCTAGCGCCAGAGCTACTTGAGCAAATAAACCCTCAAAAAGTACCTGAAGCAGCGCCCGAGGAAATTAGCATTCCCGTGCCTGATGATTTTCAAAGTCCAATTAGTGAAATTAGATTTGCACATCAACAAGATGAATGGGCTTATTTAATTAAACGTATGGGACTGGGTGGTCGTATGCGCCAATTTGCGTTGCATTCAATATTTACTAAGCAAGGCAACAGCTTACATATAGACGTTGATGAATCACAAAAGCATTTAGATACACCGATGCTTCGCCAAAGATTAGATGCCGCATTGTCGAGTATTTATGAGCATAACGTGTCGTTAAGTATTAATTTTGCTAAGGGAGTTATTGATTCTCCTTATCTTATTCAGCAAAAAATAGATGCAGGACGTCAACAACAAGCAATCGATGTGATCACATCGGATGAAAACATAGTACAATTTCAGCAAGTATTTAGCGCCGAAATTGACGAAAACAGTATTCAGGCATTGTAATTACTTACAATCGCCCTTATGTTCATGTTAATTAATGTATTAAAAGAAAGAGAGAAAGTTATGTTTAAAGGTGGAATGGGCAACATGATGAAGCAAGCGCAGCAAATGCAAGATCGCATGCAAAAAGCCCAAGACGAAATCGCAACATTAGAAGTTGTCGGCGAAGCCGGTGCCGGTTTAGTTAAAGTAACCATGCTTGGTAACCACAATGTACGTCGTGTTCAGCTTGATGAAAGCCTTATGGAAGACGACAAAGACATGATTGAAGACTTACTTGCAGCAGCATGTAACGATGCTGTACGCCGTGTTGCTGAAGAAACACAAGAGCGTATGGGTAAAGTAACTGGCGGTATGCAATTACCACCAGGTATGAAAATGCCGTTTTAAGTCAATAATGCAACTTTCAGATAGTTTAAATCAGCTTATAGAAGCACTGCGCTGTCAACCTGGCATTGGTCCAAAGTCAGCGCAACGTATTGCTTTTCACCTGCTTGAGCGCGACCGAAAGGGAGGCACTCAGCTGGGCAATGCACTCACTAAAGCAATGACCGCCATAGGGCACTGTCAGTCTTGTCGTACTTTTTGCGAACAAGCTCAGTGCGATATTTGTTTAAGTACAAAACGCCAAGACAGCGGTATATTATGTGTTGTTGAATCGCCTACTGACGTACTTGCCATCGAGCAAACAGGTCAGTATTTAGGTCTATACTTTGTATTAATGGGTCACTTATCGCCAATAGACGGTATTGGTCCTAAAGAGATTGGCTTAGATGTTTTAGAGCAAAAGCTTGCTCAAGGCGATATTAATGAGGTTATTTTAGCGACTAACCCTACGGTTGAAGGCGATACTACCGCACATTATATTGCTCAGCTTTGTCATAAATACAAAGTAGGCGCTTCACGTATTGCCCATGGTATTCCTGTGGGAGGTGAGCTTGATTTAGTAGATGGTAGAACACTTATGCATGCCTTTAGCGGCAGGCGCCTAGTTACTCAAGACTAGCTCTAAGTCACTATTTGAAAACAAATTACAAAAGCCTACATGATTAAATCATGTAGGCTTTTTCGTTTTTAAGGTAAGCTTAAAAACAATCTAATTTATTTTTGGGCTATGTCTCTAATTAGTAAGGAATACAATGAAAGATAACCAACCCTATCAAGGTGCATTACTGGGTAGTAAGCGTTTTTTACCGCTTTTTATTACGCAGTTTTTCTCAGCGATAAACGATAACGTGTATAAGCAATCAGTGCTTATTCTATTAATATTTCAGGCTGCAACGCTTGCAGATGGCGCACTTTATTCAAATATTGCTGCTGGGTTATTTATTCTTCCGTTCTTTTTATTTTCAGGGATGGCAGGGCAGCTTGCAGAAAAAACAGAAAAATCAAAATTGATTAGAATCGTAAAACTATGTGAAATCCCTATTATGGTTGTAGGGGCAGTTTCTATTTTAACGCAGTATGTGTGGCTAATGTTAGCCACCGTATTTTTAATGGGCGTGCAAAGTACGTTTTTTGGTCCATTAAAATATTCTATTTTACCGCAGCACGTAGCACCTAATGAATTAACAAAAGCAAATGGCTTGGTTGAATCAGGCACGTTTGTGGCGATACTAATGGGTACAATTTTTGGCACTTATTATATTACTCAATCAGTAGGGCCTACGCTTATAAGTATTGCCGTATTAGTCTTGGCCGTGATGGGTTATGTGAGCAGTCGCTTTATACCCACTAGTGAAGCAAACGAGCCTAACTTAAAATTTACCTATAATATATTTTCATCGACAAAAAACGTATTTTCAGCACTTAATTCGCAAACAGAATCGGTTGGTAAATCAGTCCTTGGGATCAGTTGGTTTTGGTTAATTGGCGCCATCGTTTTAACGTCCCTACCAAATTATGTAAAACACACAATGGGCGGCGATGAACTGGTTGTAACTAGCGCACTTGTTGTGTTTTCACTAAGTATTGCTATTGGTTCGTTACTGTGTGAAAAGCTTTCTCGCTCTCGAATAGAATTAGGAATTGTGCCTTTTGGCGCTATCTTAATTACCTTGTTTTTATACTTACTGAGCCAAGAGCCAGCCATTAGCTCTTATTTACCTCAACACCCTGAGTTAATGACGCTTCAGGAGCTATTAAAAACAGGCGATATGGTGTGGCACTTTGTATGGATGGCAGGCATTGGTATTGGCTCTGGTTTTTACACTGTACCGCTGTATGCGCTTATTCAACAGCGTACTGAAGAGTCGAGTCGCTCACGAGTTATAGCGGCTAACAATGTATTAAATGCACTGTTTATGGTGGGCAGTGCTGTTTTAAGTATTGTAACGCTGTCTGTTTTTCAGTGGAGTATTTCAGAGTTGCTACTGTTACTTGCCGGGCTAAACTTACTTATCTCTGTTTATATTTATACCAAAGTACCAGAGTTCTTTTTACGATTTATTATATATATTTTAGCTATTTGTATGTACAGAGTGCGTACAAAAGGTGAAAGTAATATACCTGATGCAGGCGCTGCGGTTGTCGTGTGTAATCATGTCAGCTTTGTTGATTGGATGTTTATTTTAGCCGCATCACCAAGGCCTATCCGGTTTATGGTATTTGCCCCTATTTATTATTCGCCGGCCCTACATTGGTTATTTAAAATGGCTAAGGCTATTCCCATTAACAGTGAAAAAACCAATCCAGAAGCGTTTAAAAAAGCCTTTGACGAAGTAGCTGCTGCGCTTAATAAAGGCGAACTTGTTGGTATTTTCCCTGAAGGAAAACTAACCAGTGACGGCTCAGTGGATATTTTTCGCCGTGGAATCGAGCGCATTATTGAGCGCTCACCTGTGCCCGTTATTCCTGTGCACTTAGGTGGTTTATGGGGCAGCATGTTTAGTCGTAAAGCTAAGTGGCAATTGCCTCGATTAAAATGGTCTTTGGTGTCGGTTGCAGTCGGTGCCCCGATTGCTGCTGATAAAGTAGTAGCAGATGATTTACGTGAAAAAGTATTGGCATTAAAAGCGCTTCATTCAAAAGATAGTGACTAATTTAATGATTAACTTAATGGCTAACTCAACATCGCAAACACCTTCAGAACAACCCATTATAGTTGATGATTTTGTAGCCCCTAAGTGCGACGGGTTTATTGAAATATTATATCAAGATGACGATATTTTACTGATCAATAAACCCAGTGGACTATTAAGCTTATCAGGTAAAAATCCGCTTAATTGGGACTCAGTGCATTACCGCTTAGTAAATGGTCAAAAGGGCTTAACAGCTGCATTTGCAGAGGCTAAGTTACCGCATCGGCTAGATTTGGGCACATCGGGCATTATGATTGTTGGGTTAAACGCGATTGCGTCAAAGCACCTTAATAAGCAATTTCAAGCGCGTACTATTCAAAAGCGTTATGTAGCCATGTTAGAGGGATGCTTGGCTGTTGATGAAGGGCAAATTACTGCGCCAATTGCAAAAGATAAACTGCTTTTTCCGCGTGTTAAAATTTGCCAATCGACAGGTAAAACAGCGCTGAGTGAATATAAAGTACTTGAGCGGCTCAGGCAGCCGTGCAGAACCTTAGTGCAATTTACACCTATTACTGGGCGTACCCATCAATTACGAATACACAGCCAGTTTATAGGGCACCCAATTTTAGGCTGTGATTTATATAAAAGTGCGCAAAGTGAATATATGGCAGGGCGGTTACAATTACATGCCAGCGATTTATATTTTGAACATCCAACAACAGGTGAAAAGATTCATATTAATTGTCCGCATTCGTTTTAAACAAATTAATGGTTCTTTGTTTTCGTTTCACCTTTTTTAAATTTTTCCCTTGAAGTTCTAACACCTCACCCCATATTAAGTGCATAACGCAGACACTTTGCAAATTGGAGATATATAAATGACTGCAGCACAAAAAGAAACATTAGGCTTTCAAACAGAAGTAAAACAATTATTAAACTTAATGATTCATTCTCTTTATTCTAATAAAGAAATATTTTTACGTGAGCTTGTGTCAAATGCATCAGACGCAGCAGACAAGTTACGCTTTTTAGCATTATCTCAAGGTGACCTTTACCAAGGTGATGCCGATTTACGTGTTCGTATTAGTGCAGATAAAGAAGCAAATACAATTACCATTTCAGATAATGGTATTGGTATGACGCGCGATGAAATCATTAGCTCATTAGGTACTATTGCAAAGTCGGGTACTGCTGAGTTTTTCAAAAACTTAACGGGTGATCAAAGTAAAGATTCACAGTTAATTGGTCAATTTGGTGTAGGTTTTTACTCTGCATTTATTGTTGCTGATTTAGTAACTGTTCGTACACGCAAAGCTGGTGAAACAACCGCTTATGAGTGGGAATCTCAAGGTGAAGGCGAATACACACTTCAAGAAATTGAAAAAGAAGGCCGTGGTACCGACATTATTTTACATCTTCGCGATGAAGAAAAAGAATTTGCTGATGACTGGCGCCTACGTAGTATCGTTACTAAATACTCTGATCACATCTCAACGCCAGTACAAATGTTTAAAGCAGAAGTGCCAGAATCTGAAGGTGAAGACGGCGAAAAAATTCCAGCAGTACCAGGTGAGTGGGAAAGCATTAACCGCGCGACTGCATTGTGGACACGCGATAAATCAGAGCTTTCTGATGATGAATACAAAGAGTTTTACAAGCATGTAAGCCATGATTGGGAAGAGCCACTTAGCTGGGCACATAATAAGGTTGAAGGTAAAACTGAATACACTAGCCTTTTATATATTCCTAAAAAAGCACCTTTCGACTTATGGAACCGTGAACGTCAAAGTGGTTTAAAACTTTACGTACAACGTGTGTTTGTAATGGATGATGCTGAGCAATTCATGCCAAGCTACCTTCGCTTTGTAAAAGGCTTACTAGATTCAAACGATTTACCACTGAACGTATCTCGTGAAATTCTACAAGACAACAAAGTAACGCAAGCTATTCGTAAAGGGTGTACATCGCGTATTATTAAAATGCTTGAGCGTATGGCTAAAAACAAAGCTGACGATTACCAAGTATTTTGGAATGAGTTTGGTCAAGTAATGAAAGAAGGCCCAGCTGAAGATGCTGCCAATAAAGAAGCTATTTGTAAGCTACTTCGTTTTTCTTCGACACACACTGATTCACAAACACAAGATGTGTCGCTTGAGCAATATGTTGAACGCATGAACGAAGGCCAAGACAAAATTTACTACGTAGTAGCTGATACATTCACCGCTGCGAAAAACTCACCGCATTTAGAGATTTTCCGCAAAAAAGGCATTGAAGTATTACTACTAAGTGACCGTGTTGACGAGTGGATGATGAGTCACCTAACTGAATTTGCTGATAAGCAACTACAGTCGATCACACGTGGTGACTTAGATTTAGGTAAGCTTGACGACGAAGAAACTAAAAAAGCGCAAGAAGAGTCTGAAAAAGAAATGGCTGGGCTTGTTGAACGTATTAAAACAGCACTAGGTGATGACGTTAAAGAAGTGCGCTTTACGCACCGCTTAACAGATTCTCCAGCATGTGTTGTAAGCGACGACAACGACATGAGCTCACAAATGCAAAAGCTAATGGAATCTGTTGGTCAAGCAGCCCCTGAAGCAAAACCTGTGTTTGAGCTAAACCCAGAGCATCAACTTGTTAAGCACTTAAATGACGAACAAGATGAAGATAAGTTTGCGCAGTGGTCACACGTTTTACTAGATCAAGCACTACTTGCAGAACGCGGTACACTTAAAGATCCAACAGGATTTGTTACTCGCTTAAATAAATTGATGCTTGAACTAAGTAAATAAGCAAATAGCTATTTACTCAGTTAATAAAGTATAAATTATGTACTTTAAAAAAAAGGGAACGTGTGTTCCCTTTTTTAATGCCCTGTAAACACCCCAACGGCTCATCAATTAGTATAAGTTGCTTGAGTATCGGCGGCGCTTGTGGAAGAATTCAGGCTTTAAAATAAATATCCATACTAGGGGACAATAATATGCGCATTATTCTTTTGGGCGCGCCGGGTGCAGGTAAAGGTACTCAAGCTCAGTTTTTAATGGACAAATACGGTATTCCACAAATTTCTACTGGCGATATGTTACGTGCGGCAATTAAAGAAGGCACGCCACTGGGTCTAGAAGCAAAAAAAGTAATGGATGCTGGTCAACTAATTTCTGACGATATTATTATTGGTTTAGTTAAAGAGCGTATTACTAAAGCGGATTGTGAGAAAGGTTTTTTACTTGATGGCTTCCCGCGTACAATCCCGCAAGCGGATGCAATGAAAGAAAATGGCGTAGTGGTTGATCACGTTATTGAATTTGACGTGGCTGATGAAGTCATTGTTGAGCGTATGGGCGGACGTCGCGTTCATCCTGGTTCTGGTCGTGTTTACCACGTTGTTTATAATCCACCAAAAGTGGAAGGTAAAGACAACGAAACTGGCGAAGACTTAATTGTTCGCGCTGATGATACTGAAGAAACAGTACGTAAACGTTTAGGTATTTACCACGAGCAAACTATGCCATTGGTTGATTACTATCAAGCAGAAGCGGCTGCTGGTAATACTCAATACCATAAACTAGATGGTACACAAGCTGTTGAAACTGTTAGCCAACAACTTGGTGAACTTTTAGGTTAATTATAAAAGCACATTAAAAAACCGCCAATTGGCGGTTTTTTGTTTTAAGGCTATTTAGCATTGCTTAATTAGTGCTACTTAATGGACTTTACAATGTTTTAAGTTTCTCAATTACGCTGTTGTATTCTGGTTCAGTTGAAAGGCTACTAACTAACTGTTTATAAATGACGTTATGGCTTTCATCTAAAATAAAGACTGTTCGCGTTAGTAAGCCCATATCTTTAATAATCAATCCGTATTTTTGACCAAAATCACGCCAAACAGAATCTGATAACGTAGTGATTTTATCGATATTTTCAGCTTTGCAAAAACGCTTTTGAGCAAATGGTAAATCAGCACTAATTGTTAGCATAACTACACTTGGGAATTGTGAGGCTACTTTTTCATTAAAGTGCTTAGTTTGCAGGCTACAAATGCCGGTATCTAGGCTGGGTACTACACTTATTAATACAGCTTGGCCTTTATAATCCTCAAGTGTCACTGGAATAAAGTTGTCATCAACAACTTTAAAGTTTGGCGCACTATCTCCAATTGAGATACCTTGACCTAATAAAGTGACTGGTTTGCCTTGCGCGGATACTTTTCCTGCATCAAGCGTGTTTTCTGGATAGTCGGCTGCAATAGCCACAGAACAAAATGAACACAAAGCAAAGACAAGTGAACGTAACATAAGGTATTTCCTTTTAAATTAACGCAATGGGCGTCAGTGTATTATACTGGGCTATAGTTACCAAGTGATTAAACCTGCTTAATAGAGTGGGTATTAGCTCTGAAATATAAAAATTGTAACTATGCTAAACTTTGATTAACATGAAGTTACAAAAGATATCTTCAATAATAAAAATAAAAACCATCATAAAATGATTTTAATGCTCATTACTGGTTTAGAAACAGAGAGATAATATGTCAACATCGGTATTAATATGTGATGACTCGAAATTAGCTAGGCGTCAGCTAGCTCGCTCATTACCTGAAGATTGGGACATTAAAGTTGAATTTGCACTTGACGGCGTTGATTGTATAAAGCAAATAAAGTTAATTGAACCAGAGATACTTTTTCTCGATTTAAACATGCCAGAAATGGACGGTTATGAAGTTTTAATCGCTATGAAAGAACAGGGGCTTAATATTCTCACTGTTGTTGTCTCTGGTGATATACAACCAAGTGCACACCAAAGAGTGCTTGAGCTTGGTGCTATCGATTTTATTCAAAAACCATGTTCTCCCGAAAAACTAGCCAGCATAATTGAACACCATGGGATTAAAGATAAAGCCATGCGTGAGCGTCTCTCTCATTCGCTAGGAGAGCAAGTCGACCCTGATGTTCGGGATATATACCAAGAGCTAACTAACGTTGCTATGGGACAGGCTGGGGATTTACTTGCACGTCTTCTTAATGTATTTGTAGAGTTACCAATTCCTAATGTGAATATTTTGGAAGTTAATGAACTCGATATGGCGCTGCAGTCTATAGATAATAACGCAGCTACATCGGGTGTGTGCCAGGGCTTTATTGGCGGTGGTATTTCGGGCGAGGCGCTATTACTTTTAAATGATTCAAGCTTTAAAGAAATAGCTTCTTTGATGAACTATGACGGCGAGTTAAACGATAAAGTTGAACTTGAGCTGCTTATGGATATTAGTAATATTTTGATAGGCGCTATTTTAACGGGTCTTTCAAAACAGCTCGATATGTCATTTAGCCAAGGGCACCCGATTGTACTTGGCCAACACAGAGATGTATCTGAGTTGGTTAAATCAAACAAGTCACGTTGGCAACGCACCCTTGCAATAGAGATTAGTTACGGTATTGAAAACCATGATATAAATTGCGACCTCATGCTGTTATTTACTGAAGATTCACTTAAAACTTTGAAATACAAAGTTGCTTACCTATTAGAAGATTAAGTTATGGCCGCTGATTTAGAAATGAATGAGATCCATTGGTTAATGGATATGTTTAATACCGTTGATGTAGGCCTTGTGGTACTCGATAGGGATTATAAGGTGTGTGTATGGAATGGTTTTATGGAAAACCATTCAGGGCTTCTACCAAGCGCAGTAAAAGATAAAGATCTATTTGATTTATTTCCTGCAATAGACGAAAAATGGTTTAGAAGTAAATCTGAGTCGGTTTTTGTTTTAAAAAACCGCTCTTTTACGATTTGGGAGCAGCAGCCATACATTTTTAGGTTTAAAAATTATCGACCTATTACTGGTAAAGCTGATTACATGTATCAAAATGCGACATTCATCCCTCTTACCAATACGATGGGCGAAGTTAGCCACATTTGTATTATTTTGTATGATGTAACAGATGTCGCGGTAAATAAAAAAGAGCTTGAAGAGTTAAATAAAAAATTAGAACAAGTAAGTCAAACAGATAGCTTAACGCAGCTTGCAAACCGTGGACACTGGGAAGGTACGCTACGCCAAGAGTTTTTAAGAGTTAAGCGAAGTGGTGGCTGTAGTACATTATTAATGTTTGATATTGATCACTTTAAAAAAATAAATGATGAATATGGTCATAGCTGTGGTGATGAATCGCTTCGTCACTTATCTAACTTACTACGTACGACGCTGCGCGAGACTGATGTTGCAGGGCGCTATGGCGGTGAAGAGTTTGCAGTGACATTGCTTGATACAGATAAAGAAGGCGCTTTTGTATTTGCTGAGCGTTTAAGGGTATTGATTGAAACTAACCCTGTTAAGTATAAACACTTTGAAATAACAATGACGGTAAGTATAGGGCTGGCTGGTAGCAGTAATGATTTTAAAAATCATGAGCGCTGGATAGAGGCTGCAGATAAAGCACTGTACCAGTCTAAAAATACAGGGCGAAATAAAGTAATAGCCTACGAAGATATAAAAAATGACGCTTAAGCGTCATTTTTTATATCCAGAATTTAGGGTTAAATAATACCGTGTTTTTTTACAATCTGCTGAGCAAATCCAATCAGTATGGAAATTGTATTGCCCTTCATTATTGTGTTGTGTGTCGAGAGTCATCTATTGGGCATTGACCAATCATTGAAACCTCACCAGAATTTGACTCTTGCTCTAGTTTTACTTTAAAGCCCCATAATCTGTAAAGATGCTTAAGCACTTCCTCGTGCGAGTTTGCTAAAGGAATATTGTTATGAGGTACATAGCGTAGGGTTAATGAACGGTCACCTCTAATATCAACATCATACACTTGAATGTTAGGCTCATGATTACTTAAATTGTACTGCGCTGAGAGTGCTTCTCTCACTGCCTTATAGCCGTTGTCGTTATGTATTGCGCCAATTTCTAGATGGGGATTATTAGTATGGTCAATAATAGTAAATAATTTAAAATCACGAATTAACTTAGGCGATAAAAACTGGCTAATAAAACTTTCATCTTTAAAGTTTTCCATTGCAAAATGCAGTGTATCTAGCCAGTTACTACCTGCATATTCAGGAAACCAGCGTTTATCTTCTTCAGTTGGGTGTTCACATATTCTGCGAATATCAACCATCATATTAAAGCCTAAAGCATATGGGTTAATGCCTGAATAATACTTACTGTTATAAGGTGGCTGATAAATTACGTTGGTGTGGCTTTGTAAAAACTCTAACATGAAAGAGTCGCTGAGCTTTCCCTCATCATATAAGTGATTAAGGATGGTGTAATGCCAAAAAGTTGCCCAGCCTTCGTTCATTACTTGAGTTTGCTTTTGTGGGTAAAAGTATTGCGAAATTTTACGAACAATACGTATCACTTCACGTTGCCAAGAATCGAGTAATGGGGCATTTTTTTCAATAAAATACAAAATATTTTCTTGAGGTTCAGAAGGGAAATGGCGAACTTTCTTTTTGGTTTCTTGCTGTTGCTCAGGAATAGTTCGCCATAATTCGTTTACTTGCGATTGAAGGTAGTCTTCGCGCTCTTGTTGGCGTTTTTGCTCTTCAAATAGCGATATTTGTTGTGGACGTTTGTAGCGATCGACCCCGTAATTCATTAATGCATGACATGAGTCGAGTAGGGCTTCTACTTGTGTAATACCATGCTTTTCTTCACAGCGGCTTATGTAGTTTTTAGCAAATACCAAGTAATCAATAATTGAACCTGCATCGGTCCAGGTTTTAAATAAGTAATTACCTTTAAAAAATGAGTTATGTCCGTAACATGCATGTGCCATTACAAGCGCTTGCATAGGCAGGGTGTTTTCTTCCATTAAGTACGCAATACAAGGGTCTGAATTTATCACTATTTCGTACGCGAGGCCCATTTGTCCGCGCTTATAATTTTGCTCTGTTTGAATGAACTTTTTACCGTAAGACCAATGACTGTAGCCAATAGGCATACCAACGCTTGAATAAGCATCCATCATTTGCTCTGCGGTTATCACTTCAATTTGATTAGGGTAGGTGTCTAACCTGTAGTGAGCTGCAACACGGGCAATTTCACCTTGATACTCATCTAATAAATCAAAGGTCCAATCTGGGCCATCACTCAATCGTTTATCATTCATAATGCTACCTCGCTTTTGGCTATGCAGAGTTTTGCTGTTGACGACCTTTTTTAAATAGCTCCCTAAAAATTGGGTAAATATCTTCAACGCTTTGAATATGCTGTATGGCGAAATTATTATGGCTGTGTGTTATTGATTCATATTCGCGCCATAGGCTTTGATGAGCACGAGTGGTTATTTCAATATAAGCAAAATAGCGTACTGCGCTTAAGAGCTTATTACGTAATATTTCACCACACTGCGGCGTGTCATCCGCCCAGTTATCGCCATCAGAGGCTTGTGCGGCGTATACATTCCACTCATTTGCGTGATAACGCTCTTTTATTATTTCGTTCATTAATTTAAGAGCGCTTGAAACAATAGTGCCGCCAGTTTCTTGGGAGTAAAAAAACTCTTGTTCGTCTACTTCTTTAGCTTGTGTGTGGTGGCGAATATAAACAACTTCTATGTCTTTATAACTGCGCGTTAAAAATTGATAGAGCAAAATATAAAAACGCTTTGCCATGTCTTTTGTTGGCTGATCCATTGAGCCTGACACATCCATAATACAAAACATCACGGCTTTGCTGGTGGGGTGAGGGCGCTTTTCGTAATTACGAAAACGTAAATCGTAGTTATCAATAAACGGAACCGACTTAATTTGCACTTTTAATGCTGCAATTTCTTTTTGTAATAAAGCAATTGCCGCTTTATCGTTATGTGGACCAGCAAGCAGCAGAGCAAGTTGTTCTTCGAGCTCTTTTAAACGGCGTTTTTTACCTGCACTCATGGCAACACGCCGTGCAAGCGAGCCTTGAAGAGAGCGTACAATGTCAATATTACTTGGCATGCCGTCGCTACAAAAACCTGCGCGATGGGTTTTCATTTGCACTAACTTATCAAGCTGGTTCTCTTGTAAGTTAGGAAGTTCTAGATCTTCAAACAGTAAATCAAGGTATTCATCTTTTGATATTGAAAATACAAACTCATCTTGTCCCTCGCCCGAATCGCTGGCGTCACCTTCACCGGCACCACCGCCTTGTCCGCCTTTAGGGCGCTCAATTTTATCACCTGTAGAAAACTGATCGTTACCAGGGTGAATTTGTTCTCTATTCCCGCCTTGCCCTTGATGAAATGTAGGTTCGCTGATATCGCGTTGTGGAATAGAAATACTCTCACCAGAGCTTGAATCGGTAACGCTGCGTTTGTTAATCGCATCTGAAACCGCTTCTTTAATTTGTTTTTTATAGCGCCTAATAAAGCGCTGGCGATTAAGCGTACTTTTATTTTTTCCGTTTAAACGCCTATCTATAAAATGCGCCATATTGACCTCCTAAATACTACGACTATGAAGGTTATTGCGATTTTCTAACCCGTAAATACCACTCAGAAAGCAAGCGAACTTGTTTTTGTGTATAGCCTTTTTCGACCATACGGTTCACAAAGTCTTCGTGCTTTTGCTGATCCTCTGCAGACGTTTTAGTATTAAACGAAATAACAGGGAGTAAATCTTCGGTATTAGAGAACATTTTTTTCTCAATCACCGTGCGTAGTTTTTCGTAGCTTGTCCATAGTGGGTTTTTACCGTTGTTGTGTGCGCGGGCACGCAGTACAAAGTTCACTATTTCATTACGAAAATCTTTAGGGTTAGAAATACCCGCTGGCTTTTCTATTTTTTCAAGTTCAGCGTTTAGCGCTGCGCGGTCAAATAGCTGTCCTGTATCGGGGTCTCGATATTCTTGGTCTTGTATCCAAAAATCTGCATAAATAACATAACGGTCAAAAATATTTTGTCCGTATTCTGAGTACGATTCTAGATAAGCGGTTTGCAGTTCTTTACCTATAAACTCGACATATTGTGGAATTAAATAGCCTTTTAAAAAGCTTAAATAACGCTCTTCTATTTCACTTGAAAATTGCTCGCGCTCTATCTGTTGCTCAAGCACATAGAACAAATGCACCGGATTTGCAGCAACCTCAGTGGTATCAAAGTTAAACACACGGGACAAAATTTTAAACGCAAAGCGGGTAGAGAGCCCCGTCATACCTTCATCAACACCTGCGTAATCACGATACTCTTGATACGATTTCGCTTTAGGGTCGGTGTCTTTTAGGGTCTCGCCATCGTATACCCGCATTTTAGAATAGATACTTGAATTTTCTGGCTCTTTTAAACGTGATAGCGTCGTAAATTGCGCCAATGTTTTGAGTGTACCCGGTGCACATGGCGCGTTGTATAGCTCGCTGTGCTCAAGTAATTTGTCGTAAATTTTAATTTCTTCAGTCACACGTAAGCAATAAGGGACTTTTACAATATAAACACGGTCTAAAAATGCTTCGTTGTTTTTATTGTTTTTAAAGGTTTGCCACTCAGACTCATTAGAGTGAGCGAGGATCATGCCATTAAAGGGCAGGGCGCTAATACCTTCTGTGCCGTTATAGTTACCTTCTTGGGTGGCGGTAAGTAAAGGATGCAGCACTTTAATAGGCGCTTTAAACATTTCTACAAATTCCATCAGCCCTTGGTTAGCTAAACATAAAGAGCCAGAGTAGGCGTATGCATCAGGATCGTTTTGGGCAAAGTGCTCAAGCTGGCGAATATCGACCTTACCAACCAGTGCTGAAATATCTTGGTTGTTTTCATCTCCTGGTTCGGTTTTGGCAATGCCTATTTGGTTTAAAATAGAAGGGTAGCGTTTAACCACTCTAAACTGGCTAATATCACCATTGAATTCTTTTAAGCGTTTGCCAGCCCAAGGCGACATAATGGTTTTTAAGTAGCGCGGTTTAATACCGTATTCTTTGCTGAGTACGTCTGCATCTTCGATAGGATCAAACAAGGAGAGGGGGTGGTCGTTTACGGGAGACCCTTTAATTGAATAAATAGGCACTTGTTGCATTAAATACTTTAGTTTTTCAGCAATGGATGATTTACCCCCACCAACAGGTCCAAGTAAATAAAGCACTTGTTTGCATTCTTCAAGCCCCTGAGCCGCATGTTTTAAATAAGAGACTATTTGCTCAATGGCGTCTTCCATACCATAAAAATCAGCAAAGGCAGGGTAGCGCGCAACTACTCTATTTGAAAATAATCGACTTAGTCGTGCATCCGTTGCGGTATCTACCATGTGTGGTTCGCCAATTGCCATGAGTAGGCGTTCTGGTGCGCTGGCGTAGGCAGACTTATCGGTTTTACAAATCTCAAGAAATTCAGCGATACTGTATTCTTCTTCCTGTGCCGCTTCGTATCGTGCTTGGTAATGCTCAAAAATCGTCATAATAACCTCCGAAACCCGCTGTAAAAAGGTGCTTACCTTTTAAAGTCTAGTCACGAATGTGTATTTTTGTGCAATAAAATTAAAAATTTAAGTGAAAAAAGATCATGTTACTAAAAGTGTTTTATTAGATGATGAGGCGCTTAGGTGTGATAAACAACAAACAAAAAAAGACGCCTAAGCGTCTTTTTTACATTAGCGTTTAAAGGCTAATTAAGCGAAGTTAGCGTTCGCGAATTCCCAGTTAACAAGCGACCAAAAACCTTTAAGGTAATCTGGACGAACGTTACGGTAATCGATGTAGTAAGCGTGTTCCCATAAATCCACTGTAAGGATTGGAGTAACGCCATCATCAGTTAATGGTGTAGCAGCGTTAGATGTATTAACGATGTCTAGTGAACCATCAGCAAGCTTAACTAACCACGTCCAGCTTGAACCAAAGTTATTTACGGCTTTGTCATTTAATGCATCTTTAAACGCATCAAAAGAACCCCATTTAGCGTTGATTGCATCAGCAACTGCGCCAGTAGGCTCGCCGCCGCCGTTTGGAGATAAGCTGTTCCAGTAAAAAGTATGGTTCCAGATTTGTGCTGCGTTGTTAAATACGCCGCCTTCTGATGAACATACGATCTCTTCTAGAGATTTGTTTTCAAACTCAGTACCAGGGATTAAACCATTAAGCTTAACCACGTAAGTGTTGTGGTGTTTGCCATGGTGAAACTCTAGCGTTTCTTTTGAAATATGTGGCTCAAGTGCGTCGATTGCATATGGTAGTGACGGTAGTTCAAATGCCATTTTTTTATCTCCATCTTCTTTGGTTGATAGTCCATTTGGTAATACGTAATGCCTGTTGAAACAGAGCAGTTACCTATACCAAGCGGTAATATAGTGTTACTATAATTGTTGAGTATTTTACTCAAGTTTAAGCAAACAGCAATGCTATTGCGAAAGACTATTTCAATTGCGGCTTTATTTGCCCATTTTAAGTTATATATTTGTGGTCACGATGAGTTATTTTCAAGACCTAAATATATTTAGCTATCGTTACTTTGAGGTTGTAGATGGAAACCATTGATAAAATTAAACAGCAAATTTCAGAAAATCCAATAATCCTTTTCATGAAAGGGTCACCAAAATTACCAAATTGTGGTTTTTCTTCACAAGCATCGCAAGCGTTAATGTCATGTGGTGAACCATTTGCATACGTTGATATTTTACTTAATCCAGACATTCGTGCTGAGCTTCCAGCATACGCAAATTGGCCAACATTCCCACAACTTTGGGTAGATGGCGAATTAGTTGGTGGTTGTGACATTATTATCGAAATGTTTCAACGCGGTGAATTACAGCCGTTAATTACAGAAACTGCTGCTAAATACAAAGAAGCTGACGCAGAGTAATTTATTACTCAACCTGAACTCAGGTTATTAAGCTCTTTAAACACAAAGCCACTTTTTAAGTGGCTTTGTTGTTTTTAATTTGTGTAAATTTATGAATAAGGAAGGCTCACTTGTACGTTTAAGCCGCCCTCTATTTTGTTATGTAAACTTATATGGCCTTGGTGCGCTTCTGCTATTTCTCTGCATAAAGCTAGCCCTAAACCACTCCCCGTACTTTTTGTAGAATAAAAGGGCACTAAAGCATTTGCCATTACTTGCTCGCTCATTCCTTTGCCGCAGTCGCTTACATTTATAACACATGCTTGGGGTACAAACTCGACCTGAATATGTATTTCATTGGCGTTGGAGCCTGACTCGTGTGAATTTTTTAATAAGTTTATCAGCAGCTGCTCGAGTTGTGTTTGATCAGCTTGTAATTCATTGTGTGAATTTTTTATTTCGTAGCTAAATAGCCAGTGGTTTTTTAAATTATCGAGTGTGTTTTGCCAGTTAATCCGCGTTTTTTGTGGCTGAGGTAATTTAGCAAACTTGCCATAGCCTTGTACAAATTCAGTTAAATGACTAATTCGCTCATCAATAGTTGCAAATACACGGGCAAGGCGAGGCTCATCAACTTTATTTGCGAGCAATTGTGCGCTGTGTAGCATGGATGACATAGGGCCGAGTGAATTATTTAATTCGTGGCTAATAATGCGTATTACTTTTTTCCACACCGCAACTTCTTGGCGACTAAGTTCACGGGTTAACTGTTTAAATATATATAAATGATGCTTTTGATTATTGAGTAAAAACTCCCCAGTGGCTAAATGCCAAGTTTGCGAGTCTTGATTCTCTATTTCTATATTAAAGAGGCCATCAATACCGTGCTCTATAGCTGCTACTAATTGCAGAGGCGAATTTTCGAGTAATTTACTTAGTTGCATACCTTCAAGGCGAGTTGCGCTATTAAATAAACTACGGCTAATTAAATTACTAAATACCACCGTATTATTATCATTGACCAGCAATAACGCTTGCGGCGAGCTTTGCAATACTTTATCAAGCATTAACTCGCGCTGGTAAATCCATTGTTTTTCTTGGCGAAGCTGTTTTGCGGTTTGATTATAAAGTTGGCATAGTTTTCCAAGTTCATCATTACTTTTATACGCTAGTAAGCTGGAGAGCTCACCATCTTTAAAATTAAGTAATCCTGTTTCAAGCGATTGCATGCCAAGCTTTATTGGCTTGGTGAGAGTTCTTGAAAGTAGAGTGCTAAATGTAAGCGTTAGTAATATTAAAAACAGAGTGTAGTAAATATCAAAGCCACTTAGCGCGGCAATAATAACAATAGGCAGCGCGCTACAAAGCCCGCAAATTAATACAACCTTTTGGCTTAGGGTAAAGTTGCTAATAATGTTTGGTATTAATAATCAATACCCATTTTTTGTAATCGACGATAAAGCGCTTGTCGGCTTAAACCAAATTCACGGGCGACTTTGGCTATAACACCTTGATGAGCGCGCATTGCGTGTTCTATTTCCTGTTTGGTCGGCTCTGCTTTTGCTTCTTGTTGAGCAGTGACCAGTGACGATAGTGCAAAGTCATCGACTGCAAGCGCACCTGTAGGTTTTAGTACCGCTACGCGTTTACAAGCGTTTTCTAGCTCTCTAACGTTACCAGGCCATTTGTAGTGTTGAAGAGCTTGCTCTGTGTTTATAGTCAGCTCTCGGTGAGGTAAAAAATGGCTAATAAGTGCTAAAACATCATCTTGTCTTTCGCTTAGGGCAGGCACATTGAGCTCAATTACATTAAGGCGATAATATAAGTCTTCCCTAAATCGACCTTGTTGAATTGCTTGTAGTAAGTTTTCGTTAGTGGCCGATATAACCCGCACATTTACCTTTCGTGTTTGTGTTGAGCCTAAACGTTCAAACTCGCCGGTTTGTAGTACGCGTAGTAATTTTATTTGTCCTGAAAGTGGTAAATTACCAATTTCATCTAAAAATAACGTACCGCCATCAGCTGCTTCAAATCGACCAATACGTTGTTTGGTTATCCCCGTATATGCACCGGCTTCAGCGCCAAAAAGCTCGGCTTCTATAAGTTCTTGCGGTAGTGCACCGGCGTTTACCTTAATAAAAGGCTGCGATACAAGCGGGGAGTTTTTTTGAATAATATGCGCAATACACTCTTTGCCACTACCATTAGGGCCTGTAATTAATGCAGATATATCAGATTTAGCCACTTGAAGCGCCATAGTAACCAGTCGTTCCATCGCAGTACTTTTAAATATTAGCCCAGCAAGGTCTGCATTTTTAAATGTACCTTCACGTTCTTGTTGATGGCGATTATGCGTCGCCACTATTTTTTTAGCACTGCCTAGCTCTATTAAATTACTGATACAAACTAGTAGTTTTGCATCATCCCAGGGTTTTGGTAAGTAATCAGCAGCACCGGCTTTTACAAGCTCAATGGCGGTGGCAAGTTCGGTCCAAGCTGTAATAAGTATAATAGGGAGGTGTGGGTTTATTTCTCGTAGTTCATAAAACAACGCTTTACCTTCTTCGCCAGAGGTGGTGTCACTGGTAAAGTTCATGTCTTGAATTACAAGCTCAATTCGCTGATAGCGAACTATTTGCAGAGCATCAAACGGATTTGTTGCAGTGACTACCGAAAATTCGTGGATCTCGAGCAACAATGAAAGTGCGTCGAGTACTGCTTGGTTATCATCAACAATGAGTATTTTATGAGTCATAGGTTATTTTTATAATTTTTTAATGGCTACACTGCCTTACTAAGCAGTGTAGCATAGTGATTTACATATAATTAAATAGTGCGAGTTGCGATACTGGGCGAAATATTGGCTGCGCGTTTAGCCGGCGCTAATACTGCAAGTAAACTCATTAAAAATACGGCAATGGCGGTAACGGCTATATAGCTTGGTGGTAGTGCGGCAACAGAAAAAGACTGCATTAACATTTTCCCAAGCAGTATTGCTGTTATTGCACCTAAGGCTAAACCTAGGCTACAAATTAGTGCGTTTTCTACTAAAAAATAGCTGATAATAGCTGACTTTCTTGCGCCAAGTGCTCTGCGTGTACCAATTTGCTTAGTACGTTTGCTAATATTAAATAAGGTTAAGCCAAAAATACCGAGAGCGGTTATAAGCACTAAAATAGTGATTAATACTATGAGCATGCGCATCATAAGGCGATCTTGAGCGGTATACTCATTTTTTAATTCATCAAGCCCTTTAATGTTGTTAATAACGCGTTTGCTGTAATTTTCGAGCATAGCATTTTCTATTTTTTTCATTACAGCTGCTCGCTGACCAGGCTCTGTACGAACGGCAACTTGTGCATAACTTGCTGCTTTAATATAAGGAATAAACGCAAGATTATCGGGTTTACTGTCTTTGAGCCACGGGCCTTTCATTTTTCCGATCACGCCAATAACTTTAAGTGGTAGGTCGCCAAAATAAACTATTTTCCCTAAACCATCTCCATCAGGGTAGAGCTCATCAAGTAAGGCTTTAGTGACTATAGTGACGTTGGTACGCTTTTGTGTAATTTCGTTTGTAACGAGCACTTCATCTTCGGTAAAGTTTCGCCCTGCAATTAAGTTAACGCCGTAGGTATTAATTGCGTGGTCATCTATAAAAATATAAGCGGTCCTGACACTTAGGCCTTCTTGTGGAGCAGGTTTTAAATTAAAGCTCGAAGCGCTGCCCCCCCCTGATAGCGGAATACTACTGCTTAATGCGGCATCAACTACGCCTGGCATTTTTCTAAGCATGCTTTCATCAAGCTCAAACTGCTGGCTTAAGTTAATATCAGTACCAAAGGTCATTACATTAAACTTAAATATATCTTGTTCAGGGTAGCCAGTTTCTTGGTTTAAATAACTAATTCTATCTTGAATGATAAATGCAGCATTACTGACGATAGCTGTGGTAATTGCAATTTGAATTAGCAGTAATACAGCGCCCACCTTTGAACGGCATAAGGCGTTAAATATAGGTTTTATTTCTAACATTGTGACATTCCTTATTGGCTCTTAAGATAAATAGCAGGGTTGGTTTTACACACTAGCCAAGCAGGGTACAAACCAGTCAAAATGCAGGTTGTAATTGCAATCAATGGGGCGCTCAATAGCATGGTTAAATCCATTGTCGCTAAATTTTCATAGTAGTCATAGCTTTGCCCTACGCCCATTAAGCCAAGTTGTGCTAGTACAATTCCTAGCATGCCACCTATAAAGCCAAGCATGGCGACCTCAACTAAGTGCTGTAAAAATATTTGCCTTTTACTCGCACCTAATGCGCGTCTTACACCTACTTCTGGCGCTCTGCGTAAAAACTTAGCTAAAAGTAAACCTAAAATATTGGCTAAGCAGACACCTAAAAACATAAAGCTCAGGCCCACTAAAATTTTATTGTCTTCGGTGACGACGTTGTTGTATTGCATCCATTGGTTTACATCGCGAAGTTTATACTCAAGTTCTTTACGATTAAATCGACCACGTTTTTGTTGTTCTTGCATATAGGCTAATAAGTAATTTTGATAGGCTTGTTTTTGTTCAAGCGTATTTAGCTCTGCCCAAAACTGGATCCATACTTGCTCAGATTGCAGTTTATCTGCAAAGGTTGGTGTGTTTTCGTGTTTCCATCCATTGCTATTGCCCCAACTTACTAGCTCTTTTGTCTTTATTAAGCTAAAGGGCATAAATAACTCTTCTACTTGATTAAATGCACCGTTATTTAAATCATAATATTTAATATTGAGAGGCCAATGATTAATAACACCAACTACTTGATAGCTTGCATCATCTAAGTAAATCAGTTCTCCGACAGAGTTTTTTCCAGCAAATAGTTTATCGTTTATTTCTTGGGTAATAACAACCACAGGTGCGGCAGAGTCTTCTTGCTCTTTGCTCCAAGCCCCCCCGTATAAAAATGACAAATTAAACATGCTAAAAAACTCAGGCGTTGTCATGCGAGCATTACCTATAAAAGGTTTTATTTTGTCGGAGTCTAAATAAACTGAAAAGCCGGTACGCATCATAGCCACTTTTTTCTCTGACGTGGGTGCGTTTAATAAGTTCTCTGCATCTTGATGGGTCAGTTGCAGTGGCATGTTATCTTCTGTCCACCACGTACTACCATCGTCCATTGTTTGTAATTGCACACTGTAAAGTTGGCTGCTTTTTTCAGGGATAGGATCGGCTGACATCATGTGATAAACACTAAGGCTGGTCATTGTTATGCCTATACCTATCGCAATGGCAAGTACCATTAAAAAGCTAACCAGTGGGGTGCGCTTGAAGCTGCGCCAACTTAAATCTAAATAATGAATAAACATTAGTTAAACCCCCGTTGCTATTTTTATAGTTTGCGAGCCCTGATAAAGCGTAAAGTCGGCAAGTTGCCCATCAACTACTTGAATATTACGCGGAGCACGGCGGGCTAATTCGCTATCATGCGTTACCATTACAATAGTGGCACCGTCGCGATTGATTTGTTCAAGTAACTCC
>NZ_AUTI01000457.1:0-26702 GCF_000497995.1 Pseudoalteromonas sp. TB25 | reverse complement strand
ATAAATGGTGCCGACTAACCGAGTCGAACGGTTGACCTACTGATTACAAGTCAGTTGCTCTACCAGCTGAGCTAAGTCGGCACACAAAACTGTGTGCTAAGGCACGTTCAATTTTAAAGATTGAGAACTTTTATAAAGCACTTAAAATAAAAAAAACCTTGCATAAGCAAGGCTTTTCAATAAATGGTGCCTCGACGCGGAATCGAACCACGGACACGAGGATTTTCAATCCTCTGCTCTACCGACTGAGCTATCGAGGCACATAAACTGTGCTAGTTACAGATTAACGAAATTAACCTTTAACTTAATAAATGGTGCCGACTAACCGAGTCGACGGGTAATTTGAACAGACTACTGATTACAGTTTTTCTTTTCAAACTACTTTAAATAAATGGTGCCGACTAACCGAGTCGAACGGTTGACCTACTGATTACAAGTCAGTTGCTCTACCAGCTGAGCTAAGTCGGCACACAAAGCTGTGTGCTAAGGCACGTTCAATTTTAAAGATTGAGAACTTAAAGTAAATGGTGCCTCGACGCGGAATCGAACCACGGACACGAGGATTTTCAATCCTCTGCTCTACCGACTGAGCTATCGAGGCACATAAACTGTGCTAATTAATTGTTATACTTTACAATTAACTTTATATAAATGGTGCCGACTAACCGAGTCGAACGGTTGACCTACTGATTACAAGTCAGTTGCTCTACCAGCTGAGCTAAGTCGGCACACAAAACTGTGTGCTAAGGCACGCGTAATAATGTTTAAACTGTTGATTAAACACCACTACTTTAATAAATGGTGCCTCGACCCGGAATCGAACCAGGGACACGAGGATTTTCAATCCTCTGCTCTACCAACTGAGCTATCGAGGCACTTAAACAGTGCTAATTAAAAATCTTAAAGTATTTTTAATGCAATTCCCACTCATCTCTACCGACTGAGCTATCTGGGCGTGCGGCGTATTAAACGAGTTTTGCCCTTACAAGTCAACTTTTTTTTTATTCTTTATAACTGTTTGAACGGTTTTCAGACAACTCAGTGTATTTTTTATTAATAACGTTCATTTTTACCACAAATCGAACTATAAATATAAATAAATCAGACTAAAACCGTAGTGAATTATTTTTTGTAAATGTTACGATTAGCTTAGATACGTACGATAGGGACTTATCGTAGTAAAATCACATCAATTGGAAACAATCAATGCAGAGTAAATTTTCATCGCCAGTCAAAGGCTTATTACCTCTTTTTTTAATCATAAATATTGCAGTAACAGCGCTTGCTATTATTGCCCACTCATTTTATTCACAAACTGAAGTTAAGACAGCCCAACCTGCATCATCTGTTAATATTGTAACGCTTGCCGATAGATTAGACTTACCTATGGTTGATGCATTAACTATGTATGGTCAAGGTAAAGTAAGGCAGTTACTTGATTTAACGTCGTTATTAGATGATGACTTTGAATATACTCTATATCGCTTCAATGCTACATCAGATACTCAGTTGGTATATAGCAGCAGTAAACCTGCTATCGCTTCAATTAAAACTGAAAAGCATCTAGTAGAAGAAGGCATCCTACACCACTTACTGCTGTTAAACGATCAACCTATTGGCGAGCTTATTATTAAGCAAAACCTACCAACCGCTCCTTTAAGCGCTCAAAACTCTCAAGTTATTGCCTACATTATTGCGATAGCAAGCGTAGCTGCATTATTTATATTTACTTTAATGTTTAATATGTACATTAATAGTCGCTTACGAAAAAGTACTGACACTCTTACACAAGAGCTGCAGGCAATCACCGAAAATGCTAATTACAATAGTAGTGTTGATGAGCAGCTTGATATTGGTTTAGGTGTAGTGGCAAAAAACATTAACTTACTGCTACAAAAAGTACAGACTGCGATGAGTGAGAATGACGCCGCACAAAAAGAGCTTTATAAATTACAAAATGGCCTAGAAGCCGAAGTGCAAAATCGTACTATAGCGCTTGAGCAAGCCACATTAAAAGCAGAGCGAGCAAGCGAAACCAAAACGACCTTTTTAGCCACAATGAGCCACGAAATAAGAACACCGATGAATGGTGTTATAGGCACTATTGATTTACTGCGCCAGACCGAACTTGATGGCGCTCAACATCGTTTAAGTACAATTATTCGTGAATCAGCATTTTCTTTATTGAGCATTTTAGATGATATCTTAGATTTTTCTAAAATTGAGGCTGGAAAGCTAAATATTGACCCGATCCCATTTTCGGTAACCGATACCATTGAAGAAGTTGCTCGAGTGCTCTCATCAGTTGCTAAAAAACGTGAGCTTGATTTAGAACTAGCAATAGCACCAGATATTCCAGTCAACCTTACCGGTGATAGTGTGCGTGTACGTCAGGTGCTTTATAACCTATGTAGCAACGCAATTAAATTCACTAGCACTGATGAAAAAACCCAAGGCCATGTAAAAATATCAGTAGAGGTGGTTCATAATACGACTGATCACTTTACCTTACGCTTTTGCGTAACTGATAACGGTAAAGGCATGTCGCAGACGCAACTTCGCGAAATATTTAATCCATTTATTCAGGCCGAAAACTCAATTACCCGAGAATATGGTGGCACCGGTTTAGGTCTTTCTATTTGTAAAAGCTTAACTGAGCTTATGCTAGGTACTATTCATGTAACTAGTCATACCGGAATTGGCAGTGAGTTTACAGTAGAGCTGCCGTTTAGCACATCGGGTAAAATTAAGTACGCACATAAAGGTGCATTAAATGGTAAGCAAATTGTTGTAGTTAGTAATCACCTAGAACGTGAAAAAACAATGTACCGTTATTTATCGTTCATGGGCGCTAAAATAATTTATGCACACACAGAAGAAGAAATTGAAGAGCACCAGCATTCACAAGATATTATTTGGGTAGCTGATGGCATAGACAATATGGATAAAACTAATGCGCTGCTAAGACGTTTATTTTATTCATTAGAGGATTATAACCAACAAGTTGTTGTACTAAGTAAGCTTGATGAAGCAGCTATAAATCATAAAAACATTTTTTATATTAATGCCTCTCCTCTATGTAAATCTAACTTTATGCTTTCTATATTGGTGGCTGCAGGGTTACATACACCTAAGCAAATTAAAAAAACCAAAACACTTAATAACTATTTAAATGTTGAGCAGGCACGTAATTCAAACAAATTGGTTCTACTTGTTGAAGATAACCTTCTAAACCAACAAGTCCTCACCGATCAACTACATATACTGGGCTTTGGCGTTGAAATAGCTAACAACGGTGAAGAAGGTCTAGATATGTGGAGAAAAGGTGATTACTCACTTATTTTAACCGACTTACACATGCCTAAAATGTCGGGTTACGATATGGTCGAAAAAATCCGTAATGAAGCAGAGTTATTAGAATCGATTGATGCACAGCCTTACATTATTGCAGTAACAGCAAACGCACTTAAAGGCGAAAAAGAGCGCTGTTTAGCAGTAGGTATTAACGACTTCATTACCAAACCTATAGAGCTAAACGCGTTAGAAGAAACTCTAAAACGTTGGAGCGATAAACAAAGCCAAAACCCAAATGTAGTTATTCATCAAACTATGGCACTACCTATTGATATGGAAGCTGTTGCCAAATATGTAAACGGTGATGACGCTAAGCAAATTCGTTTTTTCAAAATGTATTTAGAACAAAGCCAAGGCTTAATTAAGAGTATTAATTCCGGCGTTATGGTTAACGATTTAAATGAGATTATTGAGGGGTGTCATCAATTAAAATCGATCTCCAAGACAATTGGTGCCCAAACGGTGGCAGAACTTTCAAGTGCATTTGAAGATAAATGTAAAGAAGGTGAACTCACAACCGATGAATTAATAGAGTTAAGAGATAAGCTGGAAATTGAATACTCTAAAGCTGCTCAATTTTTAAAGGAACAAATTAAAATATCTGAGCAAGAAGATGAGTTAAATGAATAAATAAACATAAAAAAAGGGCTTAATAGCCCTTTTTTTATGTTTAAAACATTACTTTTCAGGCGGTCGATAACCTTCAATTTCTACATCTTTATTTTCAAACAAAAAGCCAACCATTTGCTCTTCTAAAAATGTGCGGTGTTCTGGGTCCATCATATTTAAATGCTTTTCGTTAATAAGCATTGTTTGTTTATGTTGCCACTGAGCCCACGCTTCTTTAGAGATGTTATTAAAAATCTTTTCACCAATTTCACCAGGGTATAACTGAAAGCCAAGCCCTTCGGCTTCTTTTTGTAACTTTTGACAAAATACTGTACGTGCCATGATTGATTCTCTCTAACGCTAAATATGGGGCTATTCTATACTATTGCTGTAATTTGTTTAACCAACTTTTTAGTTGGCGCTGCTAGGCCAACCTCTATTGATTGATCAAGCGGATACCAGATTAATTGCTTATCGTTTACCACATCAGGAGTTTTCTTAACATTGAGCACATGCGGGTTAATCCTCAATTCAAAATGTGAAAACACATGAATAAACGCTTCAAGCTCTACTAAACTAGCCTCTAGGCCTTGCTGAGCTAAAAATATTTGAAGCTCTTCGTACTCATTAAATTCAAAAAAACCAAACAATCCGCCCCAAATACCGCTGTTAGGGCGTTTTTCCATAAGCACTTTATCACCACACTGAATAATTAACTGATGGCAACTCTTTTTAGGAACTGCTTTTTTAGGTTTAGAATGTGGAAACTCTTTTACTTTACCTGCATTAAAAGCACCACAGCCTGAGTTTAATGGGCAAGCCTCGCAATCAAACCGGCTGCGTGAGCAAACGCTAGACCCTAAATCCATCATAGCTTGATTAAACTCAGTAACATTATCTTTAGGCGTTAACTGCTCTGATAAATGCCAAAGCTGGTTTTCGACTTTTTTAACGCCGTACCAGCCCTCAATCATAAAATAGCGCGCTAAAACTCGCTTCACGTTCCCATCTAAAATAGGGTGATGCTGTCCAAGCGACAATGATAAAACAGCCCCTGCAGTAGAGCGCCCTATTCCAGGTAAATCCATTACTTCCTCAAGTGTTTTCGGAAACTCACCTTGGTATTTGTCACGCACTATTTTAGCTGTTTTGTGTAGGTTACGCGCACGAGCGTAATACCCTAAGCCGGTCCAGTGATGCAGTACTAAGTCTTCATCCGCATCAGCTAAAGCGATAATATCTGGAAAGCTTTGCATAAACTTTTCAAAGTATGGAATAACAGTAATAACTTGGGTTTGCTGCAGCATTACTTCAGACACCCACACTTTATAAGGTGTTTTACCTAGCTGCCACGGGAGTGTTTTACGCCCATGAAGGTGATACCAATCAACAACTTGATTAGAAAAGCAGTGTGACTGTTCTTTATTTAAATCCAACATTTTTAACTTTTACTGATGCCCAATGGCGGCTCAGTCTATTGCAGTTAACAAAAAGATCAAGCTATACGGGGTGTAAAACCAGCTAATACTTGTGATTGCGGCCTCGGTCAGGGATAATATGCAACCAATTTTAAACACATTGTTTTTGTCAGGCCAATAATATGAGTGAATCAAGCAACACTAACCTTGAGCAAGCTAAGCAAGAAGGTAAATACATCCGCACCATTCGCAGTTTTGTAAAACGCGAAGGTCGATTAACCAAAGGCCAAGCCGCTGCAATCGAAAAATGCTGGCCAACAATGGGCCTAGAGCATAAAAACGGTATGCTTGATTTAAGCGAAGTTTTTGGCAACAACAACGATGTAGTAGTAGAAATTGGTTTTGGTATGGGTAAGTCGCTTGTCGAAATGGCAACAAATGCCCCTCACCTAAACTTTATCGGTATTGAAGTACACCGCCCAGGCGTTGGTGCTTGTTTAATGGATGCCGATGAAGCAGGCATTACCAACTTACGTATTTTTGAACACGATGCAGTTGAAGTACTTGCAGATTGCATACCTAATGAAAGCTTAACAACACTACAACTATTTTTCCCTGACCCTTGGCATAAAAAGCGTCACCACAAACGCCGTATTGTACAAACTGAGTTTGTTGAAAAGCTAAGAGCCCAACTTAAAATGGGTGGCGTTTTTCATATGGCAACAGACTGGGAAAACTACGCAGAGCACATGCTCGAAGTAATGAATGTAGCTCCTGGTTTTAAAAACCAATCAGAAACAAATGATTATGTTCCTCGTCCAGATTTGCGCCCGCTTACTAAGTTTGAGCAACGCGGACATCGCCTAGGTCATGGCGTGTGGGATTTAATGTTTGAGCGCACAGAATAATTAAATTTAATTACTCACTTTTACTTTTATAAAACTAAATATACTGTAAGGCAAAGCCATTTATGAGCGTACTAACCAACCCAAGTTTACTGTTACTTCGTAATAGCGAGGCACTAACGGGCAAATCTATCTTGGTGGTCAACTTTGTTCAAGATGGCTTTTTAACAGAGCTTAAAAAACTTAATCCGCAAAGCAAAGTAACTGCGTTTAGCTACAACCATGCTAACGGAGAGTTTGCTAAGAACACCAAAGATGTTGATGTTCATGTAAGCCACACAATACCTGGTAACGACTACGATTTAGTTATTCTTTACTACCCTAAATCAAAACCAGAGTTATTAATGGCACTTGATAATATTCGGTCTGCTATTACTGATGATGCCGAACTATTAGTAGTAGGTGAAAACAAAAGTGGTGTTAAGTCAATTGAAAAGCAATTAGCTGGTAAAGCTGAGTTTAGTAACAAGATTGATTCAGCTAAGCACTGCGTTCTTTACTCATTTGCTGAAATTTCTAAGCACCATCACTTTGATATTACGACTTACCATAAAAAGTTTGTTGTTAATGTTGCCGACACTGAATTTACAGCTATTAGTGTTCCTGGAGTGTTTAATCACGGTAGCTTAGATATAGGAACGAAAGTTCTACTGGAAAACGCACCGACAATTAAGCAAGGCAAAGTTCTCGACTTTGGTTGTGGCGCAGGTTTAATAGCAACTTTTTTAGGGCTTCATAATCCAGCACTTGAGTTTGTGTGTAGTGATGTAAGTGCGCTGGCAACTTATGCAACACAGCAAACCCTAAAGCTTAACAACATCAATGGTGAGGCTATATTAAGTGACGGCCTTAAAAGCATTAATGGCAAGTTTGATTTAATTATTAGCAATCCACCTTTTCATACTGGTATTGCAACCGACTACACAGTAGCAGAAACATTTTTAGCTAATGCAAAACAGCATTTAACTAAATTAGGGAAGCTAAATATTGTTGCTAACAGCTTTTTAAAGTACCCGCCTATTTTAGAAACTCAGTTTGAAAGCTATCAAACTGTATTTAAGAACAATAAATTTGCTGTATATAGCAGCTAATTTAAATTTGTAAAATGATTGAGCACAAACGTGCTCAAGCTAACTTTCGAATAAATATAAGAATTAATTTAGTTTTTTTCCTTCATTTTTCCACGTCTTTGCTAAACTAAAACTCTAAATAATTAAAATTAACTCAGGCGATAATGAAATAATGCCTAAAAAAGTTCATCAAAGTAGCATTCGAAAAGCACTCATTAATTTGATCATGCTTATTACAGCTATTTGCTTATCGTTATCTATTTCTATCTCTACGTATTTAAGCGTGAAAGAACAAAAGCAATTAATAGTTAATAAGCTTGTTATTCTTTCTGAAATTGTAGCTTTTGATGCTGGGCAATCGGTAATTGAAGATGATCGTAAAACAGAAGAAAAACGCCTCAAGTCATTTGAAAAGATCCCTCTTGTAAAAAACATACATATTTACTCAATAGAAAAAGCATCCCAAAAGCCTGTTTTCTTTATTAGCTTTAATGCTAAAAAAACACCTCCTGTGCCACTGAGAATAGACAGTGTAGAAGAGCTAAAAACACCACGAATTACGAGTGACCATATTGAGCTAACCCGCCCTATTTACGATAACGAACAAGTAGTAGGTTATGTGTATATGCGAGGAAGCCTCGAGAGTTTAGAGGTTTATATTGAGAGAAAAATATTAATAGACGTGTTATTAACATTATTAATTCTGGCGCTTGTTTACTTTATTGCTATTAAAGTTCAACGACGTATAGCTAAGCCAATAGAGCAATTAAGCATGTTATTGCAGGATGTGTCTAAAAATCATAACTACGATGCACGCGCACCAGTAACTGATGTAAAAGAAATAAGTGCTCTTTCAAATAGTTTAAATATCATGCTTACGCGTACAAAAAAACAACTTGAACGCCACGAAAAAGATAAGCAAGAAATCAAACAACTAAACCTAAGCCTTGAAGAAAAAGTAAACCAACGAACAATCGCCCTTAGAGAGGCAAATCAAGAGCTTTTATCAACTCTTGAGCGGATGCATCAATACCAAACACAAATTGTTGAAAACGAAAAAATGGCATCTTTAGGGCAAATGGTTGCAGGTGTTGCCCATGAAGTTAACACACCAATAGGGCTAGGTATTACCGGTTCTACGTTACTTAGAGATAAACTAGCAGACATACAGCAAAGCTTTGATGACAAAAAACTTACCTCAAGCCATCTAAAACGCTTTATAGATGAAGGTATTGAAAACTTAGATTTAATTTACCGCAACTTAAATCGTGCAGCTGACCTTATATCTAACTTTAAAAAAGTAGCGGTTATTCAAGATGACGGTGTAAATACCTATATTAATGTGCACAAATTAATAAGTGATGTTTTAACATCGATTCAATCTGAATTATTGCCCAAAAAGCCTGTTGTAACTATCAACTGTCCGACCGACTTGGCTATTCATAGTAAGTCTGAACCTCTACAACAAGTTTTTCAGCAGTTACTTATGAACTCTGTAATTCATGGATTTATAGGTAAAGAAAACAATGAAATTCGCTTTGACGTAGAACTCGTCGGGAAAAAATTAACAATCGTTTATTCTGACAATGGTCAGGGCGTTGACAAAAACATTAAAAATAGAATTTTTGACCCATTCGTAACTTCAAAGCGCGGGCAAGGCGCAAGTGGCTTAGGCATGCACTTAGTTTATAACCTAGTAACACAAGCACTTGGCGGAAGAGTGATGTTTGATCTTGAAGAAAAACGCGGTGCTCGCTTTATAATTACTATTCCTTAAATAAAGATCATTAAAAAGTGCATATATTTAAAATTTATCCTTGAATTAGCATTTAATGACCTCATTAATGAGGCATGTGATAAGTGCGTAACATTATTTAATTGCTTTAAATAAATATTACCAAGCGATTTATGAACTTTTTTATCTTTGCTGTATCACATACATTGATGAAAGGTTAAAAGGTTAAAAAGTGATATAGTTTTGCTTTGAATTAGTCTGATTATTTTAAGTACCTTGTTTAATTGAATGATATGTCAATTATCAAAGGAAAATGGCTTCGACTTTATGATTCAAATAGCTACATCCATGTATATATCAATTAAACAGTAGTTTTTGCACTGCCCTTTTTTAGTAGACTTTGGACACCCTACTGTTTTATTTTTATCCAATTTGTTTTTTCCTTGTTAACAAATGGGTATAATCCTATAATCTCTAGTAATCGGTTATAAATTAGTCACCGATTTTTTATAAATAATATATTCCAAAAGGTTAATTAATAATGCAAACGCCAGTCATTCTAATCGTAGAAGATGAAGACGTAACTCGACTGAACCTAGTTAGTTTATTTGAAGCTGAAGGGTACAAAGTTATTGAAGCCATTGATGGCGATGATATGCATGACAAGCTTACAAATAACGATGACGTTAATCTTGTAGTTATGGATATCAACCTTCCTGGTAAAAACGGTCTTATTTTAGCCCGTGAATTACGCCAAAAGCGTAAAGTAGGTCTTATATTCCTAACTGGTCGTGATAACGATGTTGACCGTATTTTAGGTCTTGAAATTGGCGCAGATGACTACGTTACTAAACCGTTCAACCCGCGTGAATTAACTATCAGAGCTCGCAACCTTATTACTCGTACTGCCTTAGGTGGTGAAGAGTCAGCACTAGAAACAAATGGTGTTATTACGTTTAATGGTTGGGAACTTGATGAAAACAGCCGTTGTCTTACTTCTCCAAATGGCGACGCTAAGCGTTTACCTAAAGGTGAGTACAGAGCACTTCGTTTAATGCTTGATTCTCCAGGTCGCATTTTCAGCCGTGAGCAATTAATTAAGCACATGACAGGCCGTGAGCTTCGCGCAAATGACCGTACTGTTGACGTTACTATTCGTCGCATTCGTAAGCATTTTGAAAGTGATAACTCAACGTCTGAGTTAATCAGCACCATCCATGGTGAAGGTTACCGTTTCATTGGTAAAATTGACGCTTAATTAGAGCTAATTAGTTTCACTCTAATTGCTGTAAAAATAAATGAAGGGCTTTTTGTCCTTCATTTATTTTATCTGCCAGAATATCTAACCACTGCTTTAACACCTCATTAGATTCATCAATCGCACCATGTTCCATTATTTTGGCATGAAGCTGCACATCATTAAGACCTACTGAGCCAGCCGCACCTTTGAGTTTATGCGCTACTGATTCATACTCTTCTCTATCACCAGTATTTAATGAAGTAAGTAACTCTTGCTGATATTGTGGACTTAGCTTTTCGAATAGCTGACTACTGCGTCTAAACACAACTAAGCCCATCGAATTGACAAAGTCTTCTATTGTTTCCATATCTAATAAGTGTGCATCAATGCCTTTAAGGGCTTCTTCACTTACTTTTAACAGCGGCTCTGTGCATTCACTTTGCTTAATTCCAAATAAATCAGCCAGCATTTTATCAAGCTTCACCGTGTTAATTGGTTTAGCAAGCGCCCCTTGTATTGATATGCCTTCAAGCTCTTCCTCAGCACTACGAACATTGGCCGTAAGTGCCACGATAGGTAATTTATCAAAGTGACTATCTGAGCGTATTTGCTTGGCAACTACGTCACCATTTATATCAGGCAATTGCATATCAAGTAATACTAAATCTAAGTCATCTTCAGTTTCGACAAACGAGAGTGCATCTTCACCGGTTTCAGCCCACAACACCTCATGCCCGCGTTGCTCTAATAAGTTTGTAGCAATTTCGGCGTTAAGAGGTACATCTTCTACTAGTAAAATATACAAACCACGACCAACATAACTTTGCTCTGTTGGTGCTACACATAGACTAAGCGGTATTTGAACTGTAAAGCAACTTCCTTCGCCCTCAGTACTATTTACTGTAATTATCCCTTTCATCGCACTTACAAGTGCCTTAGTTACAGCCAAACCAATACCGGAACCTATTGCGTTAGTCCCTTTTAAATCTGGCGCTTTGTAATACATATCAAATATATGAGCAAGCTGCTCTGGCGGAATACCTTGGCCGGTATCCGATACTTTCATAACTAACCATGGGCCTTCAACTCTGTTTTCTCGGCTACATTCAAGTGTTACCTTTCCTTGCTGTGTAAACTTAACGGCATTATTAATTAAGTTCCAAACAACTTGGCGTAAGCGAGTTGGGTCGAGCTGTGCGTAAATATCCAGCACCCCATTGCGCTTAATATCAAACTCTAGCTCTTTTTGCTCCGCGATTAAGCCCGCAAAGTTAACAACGTCATTTATAAAGTCTGATACGTTAATAGAGTTGGTCACTATATCGAGCTGATCTCTATCTATTTTGTCTAAATCAATAATATCGTTAAAAATATTGCCAAGCGTTTCAGCACTCGAAAATATAGTATTACCCCAACTACGCTGCTGTTTGTTTAAGTCAGTATCAAGCAGCATTCGTGTTAAACCAACAATACCATTGAGCGGTGTACGTAGTTCATGGCTTAATGTGGCAATAAACTTACCTTTGTCTTTATAGGCCGTTTCGAGCGCTTGAGCGGCCTCCTTACGACTTGTGATATCACGACCAAAGCCCAGTAGACCAATGTAATCACCTTCATCATTTATAAAAGGTAATTTACGCAGCTCAAACCAACGCGTTTCGCCATTTACCTCATAACCCACATCAATGGTTAGTGCTTTATGGCTTTGCTCTACTTCTTTATCGGTTTTCAAAACTTCAGATAAAAACTGACTAGGGAATATTTGCTCAACCGTTTTGCCAATTAGTTCGCTACTTGATTTGCCCATTACTTCTTCAAACATTTTATTACAACCAGCAAACACGCCATTGTTATCGCGGTAATAAAATAAATCAGGAGATGAATCAACTATTGAGCGCTGCAGCATGCTTTGTTGAGCAAGTTCTTGTTGTGTTTTTTTACGCTCAGCAATTTCTCGTCGTAGTTCTTCAATAGCGCGGTGCTTGGCATGAAATGCCATTTTACGCTCATCAATTTCGATGTTTAGACGGTTAATGTTATCTTTTAGGGTTTGATTTAAAAGCTTTTCTTGCTTGGTGGCGCTATCTAAATAAGCATATGAGGCATCTAGTTGTCGAATTGAATTAAGCAACACACTTATTATTAAAGGAGACACTACAGCCGTAAAAAATACCACGGCTAAAATATCAACAAGGTGTAATTCGCCTATCGCCACATAATAAAACATGCTCGATAAAATAAGAGATACAGTTAAAAATAAAGTGTAACAAATAGCAGCGGTTTTAAATTCACCAAATCGCGTTATTGAGCTGGAAAGTACCCGAGCCCAAGGGCTCAAAGAATAATCGGTCATACGTAATTTTATCTCTTAGCTGTGTACTTAATATAAAGAAGGCAATGCGTATGTATAAACATACCATTTTCCCAGATTTTAGCATTTTTCTCCTACCACTACTCACGTTGTGCGATAAAAACAGAATTTTTCATGTTTGATTTAGCTCATCTATTAAACTCATCATTTCAGCAATAAATTATTTAGTGTAAAATGCCCCGCTTTATTATCCCCAAAATACGAGTAGCGCACATGCAAACCAATATGCCAGATATAGCAGACACTGCACCCGCTTTACAAACAGGTAAATTAGACTGGGTTGGCATGGGCGAAATAGAACTGCCATTTATTTTTGAATCCCGAGACTTATCTCCAGTTACAGTAAACGCCAAAGCGCGTGCATTTGTAAATTTACATAAAGAAGATGCCAAAGGCATTCATATGTCACGTCTATTTTTGGCACTTGATCTGCTTTCAACCGAGCAGCAAGTCAATCCGCAAACAATAGCGCAGGCACTCGATACCTTTATAACTAGCCACGAAGGGCTGAGCAATAAAGCACAAATTGAATTTAAATTTGAATTACCGCTACGCCGTAAGTCACTATTAAGTGGCAAAGCGGGCTGGAAAAGCTACCCAGTTGTACTTACCAGTACAATTGAAAATAACGTTATTAGCTACGAGCTAACCGTAGATGTTACTTATTCTTCAACGTGCCCATGCTCTGCTGCACTTGCGCGCCAGCTTATACAAAACGCGTTTAACGAAAAGTTTAACCAAGAAACCTTAAGCCAAAAAGATGTGCACGAATGGCTAGGCACTACACAAGGTATTGTAGCGACTCCCCACTCGCAGCGCTCTATTGCCAACGTAAAAGTAAAGCTTGATAGCAACATTCAAGAATTTGACGTAGTTACGCTAATTAACACTCTTGAAGCTGAGCTTAAAACACCAGTACAAGCAGCAGTAAAACGTGAAGATGAGCAAGAATTTGCCCGTTTGAATGGTCAAAACCTTATGTTTTGTGAAGATGCAGCGCGTAAAATTAAAGCATTGCTAGAGGCAAACCATTACAGTGATTATTGGCTGCAAATAAACCACTATGAGTCACTGCATGCACACGATGCTGTAGCTATTGCAGTAAAGGGTATTAAAGGAGGCTACAAAGCTTAATCGCTGTGTAGCTATTGCTTGTAAACCAGTCGGTAATTATTTTATAACCCATACTTTTTAGGCACGTAAATTGCTTTGTTTGAGCAGTGTCAATTTGTTGTTATGGAGTTACCGTATGGAATTCGCTTTATTATTAATCCTAGTATTAGTTGTCGGGGCCTCTGTTGTTGCGTCAAAATTTAATGACGATGGCGGAAACCCGTATCCTTTTACTCGCAAGCAAACTGTTTTTACGCAGGTTGAAGGCGCTTTTTTAAATCTTCTCGAGCGTGCTGTTGGCGATCAATATAAAATTGTTAGTCGCGTTAAGTTAATCGACGTTATTGACTGTAAGCAAGGCCTTTCAGTAAAGTCTAAACGTGCTGCTTTAGCTAAAGCTAAAAATAAGCAACTCGACTTTGTATTAATCGATAAAGAAAAACTAACAATCATTGCTGCTGTTGACCTAGTTAACAATGCCAACAAAGATGGCCACAAAGCTCAACGCGACTGGTTTGTAAACGGTGCACTAGAGTCTGCGGGCATTCCACATATTCGTATGAAAGTTAAATCGGGCTACCGCCCTTCTGAAGTACGCGATGCAATTATGTTTAAACTTGGTAAGCCTGCAGCAACACAAACTCAGCGCCCTGTTCGTAACCGCTCACATAAGCCAGCGGTACTTTCACCTTCTCAGGCTAAAGCGCAAACCACCGCGTTAGCTGAAATTTAAAAAACGAATTAAATACTCTCCTAAAAAGTATTTAAAGCGAGCTCATAAACAAGCTCGCTTTTTTGTTTTTTATTGCTAACTTCACGTATAATCAAGTGATTCAAACTCAGGAATTAAACTTTATGAATGTTGGTATTATTGGCGCAATGGAGCCAGAAGTTAAAATTTTACGTGAAGCTATGCAAAACCCACAAATTTTAACTAAAGCAGGTTTCACTTTTTATACTGGCGAGTTGGCTGGTAACACGGTGACACTTGTTCAATCTGGTATTGGTAAAGTCGCATCAACTATTGCAACTACCTTACTGATCGATAACTTCAAACCTGATTGCATAATTAACACAGGCTCAGCCGGTGGATTCGATCCTTCTCTTAGTGTAGGCGATGTAGTAATTTCGTCAGAAGTACGTCACCACGATGTAGACGTAACTGCTTTTGGCTACGAAATTGGCCAAGTACCACAAATGCCGGCAGGCTTTGCAGCACACCCTAAATTAGTTGAAGCAGCACAGCAAACTATCGAACAAATCAGTGATGTTAAAACACTCGTTGGCTTAATTTGTACTGGTGACACATTTATGTGTGACCCTATACGCATTGATAAAGCACGTAGTGATTTTCCTACAATGCTTGCTGTTGAAATGGAAGGCGCTTCAATTGCACAAACGTGTTTTACGCTAAACACACCATTTGTTGTAATTCGCTCAATGTCTGATATTGCTGGTAAAGAGTCACCACAATCATTTGAAGAATACCTAGAAACAGCATCAATCAACTCATCTAAAATGGTTGTTGCACTTTTAGAAAAGCTTACAGCAGTATCTCTGTAAATGCTTAGCAATATTGTTCAAAATCACTTGGACTTTATTGCCTTTATACTAGCGCTCCTTGCTGAGCGCTTTATTCCCCTTATTAGCTGGTATCATCCTAATACGGCGTTAAATGCTGTTTTTAGTGCTATTGGCAAACGTATATACAAAAGCAAAGAACCTAAAAGCTATCAATATTTGGCAGCTATACTCGCAAGCTCACTTATTTTAAGTGTCATTCTCATTATTGTAGTGTTGCTACTCGAGTTTGCTTTTTATCCTGAATTACTCGCTGGCCTTATTTTATACTTATGCTTAGAAAGTAAGAGCATTGATAAAAAAGCACTTCGCATTGCAAAGCTAACTAAACAAAATCAAAAATCCACAGCGCGCGAATTACTAAAGCCACTGCTTGCCCGTGAAGTTAATAGGCTTTCATCTGCTGGTATTATCAAAGCATTAACTGAGAGCTTAATACTGCGCACTGCTCGATACTATTTCGTAGTCATATTTATATTTTTAGCATTTGGTCCTATTGCTGCCCTTGCCTATCGGTTACTTACCTTAATACAACAAGCATGGCGTAGTGATATCCCCCCAAATAGTTACTTTTTAAAACCGCTTAAAACACTCTTGTTTATTATTGAATACATTCCGATGCGCTTACTCGCTTTAACTATTGCAGCAAGTCGAGCAAGCAAACAAAGCATGCATTATATAAAGCATTATGGCAGGCATTTTTATCAAACAAATACAGGCTGGCTCTTAAGCACATGTTCTGCATCACTTGGCGTGCAGCTGGGCGGGCCTGCAGTTTATTTAGGTACTCGCTTTAATAAAATGCGTATTGGCACTGATAGACTACCTACACCCGAGGATGTACCTGTAATAATTAATAGGTTAAATCAGGCCCGTGTATTTTGGTTGTTAGTAATAGCCAGCATTGAAATATTAAAATTGATTTAAAGGGCTCAAAATACGAGCACAAAAAAAACCAGCCGAGGCTGGTTTTTTAGTTTTTAAACTGTGCTTAAGCTACAGTAATATTTGCAAACTTACGTTTACCTACTTGGTAAATAGCCGTTGTGCCTTTTGCTATTTCAAGTTTGGTATCAGTGATTTTATCTTCACCGTTAAGTTTAACTGCACCTTGCTTAATCATACGCATTGCTTCTGATGTACTTAATACTAAATTTGCTTCTTTAAGCAAGTTAGCAATTAAAATAGTATCTTCTGCAATAGTGATTGTTAGCTCTGGGATTTCATCTGGTAACGCTTTTTTCTGAAAACGCTGAATAAAATCATCATGTGCACCTTGTGCATCAGCTTCACTATGAAAACGAGCAATTAGCTCTTTAGCTAGTTCAATTTTAATATCGCGCGGATTCGTACCTTGATCAACACGTTCTTTTTGAGCTGCAATTTCTTCAATAGAAAGCGCACTTAATAAGTCGTAGTAACGCCACATTAGCACATCACTAATTGACATTATTTTACCAAACATATCGTTAGGTGCATCAGTAATACCAATGTAGTTACCAAGCGACTTAGACATTTTTTGAACGCCGTCAGTACCTTCAAGTAATGGCATCATTAATACTGTTTGCGGCTTTTGACCTTCTACTTTTTGTAGCTCACGGCCCATTAACAAGTTAAAGCGCTGATCAGTACCACCTAGTTCAACATCTGACTCTAGTGCAACCGAATCCCAACCTTGTACCAGTGGATATAAAAACTCATGAATTGCAATTGGTTGGCCGCTTCCATAACGCTTTTTAAAGTCATCACGTTCAAGCATACGTGCTACGGTTTGGTTTGCAGCAAGTTTAATCATGCCTGCAGCGCCTAACTTTTCCATCCAAGTAGAGTTAAATGCAACAGTGGTTTTAGCAGGATCTAGAATTTTGAATACTTGTTCTTTATATGTTTCGGCATTGGCTAGTACGTCTTCACGAGTAAGTGGTTTACGCGTTACGTTTTTCCCCGTTGGGTCACCAATCATGCCAGTAAAGTCACCAATTAAGAAAATAACCTCATGACCTAAATCCTGAAAGGTTTTCATTTTATTAATTAGTACAGTGTGTCCTAAGTGTAAATCAGGCGCTGTAGGATCAAAGCCTGCTTTTATTTTTAGCTTCTTGCCCGACTTTAGTTTTTCAACTAGTTCGTCTTCAATTAATATTTCTTCTGCACCGCGTTTTATCTCTGCTAGAGCGGTTTGTAAATCCACTGTGTATTACTCCAAAATTCTGCCGACGAAGGGGCGACTAGTTACTTGCGTAGTCACGGTTTAATAAAGGTTTAAACCGAATAAATAGATGTAGCTAACATAACAAATTTCTACCTAATTAAAACAACTTTTTAAGTGATTCATGCAACTAAACTAAATCAATTGAGTCTTAGCTAGGTAGAGCGTTAAAAAAGGCTTTCTAAGCCCGATTTTAGCGTAGTTTAAGGTCAGTTTAAATCTACAAAACACTAGTATTCGTACATTATTAAGTATATCCTGCAATATTATGTATTTATTATCTTGACAGCAGAAAAAGGCACGTTATGGTTCACGTGGTTCACACGCTCCCCAAAAAACACAAATTGCTTATTCTAGGTTTGGTTTCTGCTATTGTTGGCTTAGCCTTTCTTCCTTCTGAAAAAGCCACTGCATCCAAAGACAATAGTGCAAATGCACTAGAAATTGGTAAGCGCTATGAGTTACAAGTTAAAGTTGATAACAACGAAAAATTAACTGAGTTAAATTCAGAGCAAGCAGCAGAAAAGTTACCAGAATACGACTTTGTCGATCATAAAGTTAAAAATGGCGACAATTTAGCAATTATCTTTAAGCGTGCTGGTTTTTCGGCTCAAACGCTTCATAAACTAATTAACACTAATGCTGAGACTCGCAAGCTGACTAAAATTCACCCAGGTGAAATACTTAGTTTTGCGACAGCTGAAGATGGCTCCTTAGCTCAACTGCGCTATGTGATTTCAAAAACCGATACTTTATTTGTTACCTTAAACGAAGAAGGTAATTACGATACAGCTATTGATAGCAAAGAAATTGAAACGCTAACCAAAACCGCTGGCGGCGAAATATCTAACAATTTTTGGACTTCAGCAATTGCAGCAGGTTTAAGCGAACGCCAAATAATGAACTTTGCTGACATATTTGGTTGGGATGTTGATTTTGCAAACGACATTCGTAAAGGCGATGTATTTGGCTTAATTTACGAGTCTCACTATGTTGATGGCGAGTTTATTGGTACTGGTAAAATTATTGCAGCTGAATTTGTAAACCAAGGTCAGCGCTTTGCAGCTATTCGCCATACCGACGGCAATTTTTATACGCCTGAAGGGCGTAGCATGAAAAAAGCATTTTTACGTGCGCCTGTAAGCTTTAAATATATTAGTTCGAGCTTTAATCCTCGCCGCTTACACCCTGTTACTGGGCAAGTTAGAGCCCACCGTGGTATCGACTTTGCTGCACGCACTGGCACACCTGTTGTTGCATCTGGTAACGGTAAAGTAATTAAAGCCGGTTACAGCAAGTACAACGGTAACTACGTATTTATTAGCCATGGCACGCAATATGTAACTAAGTACTTACACCTAAATAAGAAGCTAGTTAAAACGGGCCAAAAAGTTAAACAGGGCCAACAAATTGGTACTGTAGGTTCTACAGGTCGTGTTACTGGTGCACATTTGCACTATGAGTTTTTAGTAAATGGCGTTCACCGTAATCCTAAAACTGTAAAACTTCCTAAGTCAGAGCCATTACCTCGCTCAGAACTTGCCAAGTTTAAACCTATTGCTGATAACTTTATTGCCCAGCTTGAGCGCAATCGCGAGCTACAGTTAGCACTTAAATAAAGTTTATCAATAAACATTAAAAAAGCCTTTGCAGGTTTAACCTGCAAAGGCTTTTTTGTATACGCTATAAACCATTAGTACATCAGTACATAAATGAGCTGAATAACTAAAGACACCATCACTAATGGCCAAATATATTTACTGTATTTGGTTGCGCCATCAAGCCCTATTTTACTTTGATACTTTTCAAGCAAGGGTATAAGTATCGCCAGCGCAACAAACAAACCAATTAAAATAACGAATATGTTCATATTAACGCCCTACTTATGGTAATTCGTGGCCTTTAGCGCTTACATAAAGTGCATACCAATGCTCACGAGTTAGCTCTACGTTTACAGCATCACAAGAGGCTTTAATCCGTTTAGCATTAGTTGTTCCAATAATTGGCTGAATAGATGCGGGATGGCGAAGCAACCATGCAAGTACAATTGCCTCAGCAGAGGTTTCATAAAGTGCAGCCAGCTTATTAACTAAAAGACTGGTGTTTATATCTGCCTGAGATGCGTTTGATAAATCACTACCGCTGTACAAGCCTTGGCATAAACTACCCCAGCTTTGAATTTGGATTTCAAAATGTCGACAGTACTCAATACTACCTGGTGTAAAATTAAGATCTTTACCGTCACTGTTACCGGCATATACACCTTCATCAACAAACTGATGTTTTTGTAAACTAGCCTCAATTTGGTTAGCCACAATCGGCATATCAAGTGCGTGCTGTAAAAAGTTCATTTGGTGCTGCTGCATATTCGATACTGCAAAATTGCGCACTTTACCGCTTTCTTTTAAGCAACTAAATATACGAGCAATTTCGTTAACTTCCATGAGTGGATCAGGGCGATGCAGCATAAGTACGTCTAAATAGTCTGTATTTAATCGTTTTAATGATGCTTCAACTGATTGCTCAATCCACTTTGGGGAAAAATCATAGCGCTTTGGCCCTAAGTCATCTTCAAATCGAATCCCACACTTAGATTGAATATACATGTGCTCTCTAAGCTCTGGCCGCTCACTTAATGCTTTACCAAAAACCTGCTCTGCTTTACCAAAAGTATAAATATCAGCATGGTCAAAAAAATTAATACCGCCTTCAATGGCGTTATCTATACACTCATGAGCTTGCTTAACATGTGCATCAGTGATTGCGTCTTTATTCCAACCGCCGCCAAGACCCATACATCCAAATACAAGTTTACTAACGTGAGGCAAGTGCTTTGCTAAAGGCGTGTGAAGCATGATAACTATCCTTAAAATGTTGAAGAGCTGTTACTGTAAACAAAAAGTGCTGAACAAGAAACCATTTAGCGGTGAACAAATTAAGAACAAAAAAAAGCGCAGTAAACTGCGCTTAATGGTTAATCTATTTTAAATTACATTTTTAGCCAACAAGTGCTAATAAAATACCCGCAGCAACTGCACTACCAAGTACACCCGCTACGTTGGGTCCCATTGCATGCATAAGTAAAAAGTTATGTGGGTTACTTTCAAGGCCAACTTTATTAACTACTCGTGCCGCCATTGGCACAGCCGATACACCTGCCGCCCCAATTAATGGATTTATAGGCGTTTTAGATATTCGGTTAAGTCCTTTTGCCATAAATACGCCAGATGCCGTACCAATTGCAAAAGCCAGTGCGCCAAGCACTAAAATACCAATCGTCTCAACAGTTAAAAACTTATCTGCAGCAAGCTTTGAACCAACAGCTAAGCCTAAAAATATAGTTGTAACATTAATGATTTCGTTTTGAGCACTGTTACTTAATCTATCAACAACACCCGACTCTCGCATTAAGTTACCTAAACAAAACATACCTACCAGCGGTATAGCAGCCGGTAAAAACATAGCCGTTAAACTAAGCACCATAAGAGGAAAAATAATCTTTTCCTTTTTAGATACTTTGCGAAGCTCTGGCATTTTTATTTTACGTTCTTCTGGGGTTGTTAATGCACGCATAATTGGCGGCTGAATAATTGGCACAAGTGCCATATATGAATACGCAGCTACTGCTATTGCGCCTAGTAAATCAGGTGCCAGTTTTGATGCTAAAAATATTGCTGTTGGCCCATCGGCACCACCTATAATGGCAATAGCCGATGCGTCCTGTAGAGTAAATTCAAAACCTGGCACATAGTTAAGTAATATAGCGCCAAACAATGTAGCAAAAATACCAAACTGTGCAGCCGCACCTAATAACAACATACGTGGGTTTGCAATAAGCGCGCTAAAGTCGGTCAGCGCCCCTACTCCCATAAATATCAACAGCGGAAAAATCCCCGTATCAATACCCACATAATAAACGTAGTACAAAAGCCCACCTGGGTCTGACAAACCTGCCACTGGTACATTTGTTAAAATTGCACCAAAACCAATAGGTAGTAATAATAGTGGTTCAAAGCCTTTAGCTATCGCTAAAAACAGTAATAAACACCCTACCGCAATCATTATTAACGATGGGATTGTAAAGTTAGCAATGCCTGTCGCATTCCAGAGGTTTAAAATACCTTCCATCCTCTATTTACTCCTAAGCTAATGCAATCATAGCGTCGCCGGTAGTTACAGCATCGCCTTCACTAACTAACACTTCAGCAATTGTTCCGGTATGCGTAGCGCGTATTTCAGTTTCCATTTTCATGGCTTCCATAATAATCACTACATCGCCTTCGTTAACAACTTGCCCAGCTTTTACCTTAATCTTAAAAATATTACCGGCTAGAGGCGCGTTAAGTGTTTCACCTGATGCAACCGAAGCAGATTGAGGAATGTGCTCAGAGTCTTTTAATGTTACTTCTTTAAGTTCACCACCTTGCGCTACGACTACGTCATAAACTTTACCATCTACTTTTACACTGTACTGCTCAGCCTTCACTTTGTTACTATTTGAAACTGATTTAGAAGGTGCTTTACTGCTTTTATCTTCAACAGAAGGTACTGGCTCAAATGCATCTGGGTTGTTGCGGTTTTTAATAAACTTCAAACCAACTTGTGGGAATAATGCATAAGTTAATACGTCATCAATTTGATCATCAGCAAGTGTTAAACCTTGCTCTTGTGCTTCTTTTAATAACTCAGCTTCAAGCGTTGCAAGCTCAGGTGCAATGTTATCAGCAGGGCGACAAGTAATAACTTCCGCTCCATCAAGCACGCGCTCTTGTAGCTCTTTATTCATTGGTGCTGGTGTTAAGCCATATTCACCTTTTAATACGCCAGCAGTTTCTTTAGTAATGGTTTTATAACGCTCACCCGTTAGCACATTAAGTACCGCTTGAGTGCCAACAATTTGCGACGTTGGTGTTACTAAAGGTAAAAAGCCAAGATCTTCACGTACACGTGGGATCTCAAGTAAAACCTCATTAAGCTTATCGGCTGCGCCTTGCTCTTTAAGTTGGTTTTCCATGTTTGTAAGCATGCCACCAGGTACTTGAGCTAGTAAAATACGCCCATCAACCCCTTTTAAGCTACCTTCAAATGCCGCATATTTTTTACGTACATCTCTAAAGTAAGCAGCAATTTCTTCTAGGTGGTTTAAATCAAGCCCAGTATCACGCTCAGTCCCTTCAACTATCGATACAATAGTTTCAGTTGCAGAATGTCCATAAGTCATACTCATTGATGAAATAGCGGTATCGAGCATATCAATACCAGCATCAATTGCTTTTTGGTAAGTAGCAGTACTTAAACCTGTTGTAGCGTGGCACTGCATAGCAATTGGAATAGATACAGTTTCTTTAAGTGCTTTAATTAGTTTTTCAGCATCGTACGGCTTTAATAAACCCGCCATATCTTTAATACAAATTGAGTGACAACCCATATCTTCAAGCTGCTTTGCAAGAGTTAGCCACATATCAAGTGTATGAACTGGGCTAACTGTGTACGAAATAGTACCTTGAGCGTGAGCGCCTACTTTTACAGCCGCTTTAATAGCTGTTTCTAGATTGCGAACATCGTTCATTGCATCAAATATACGAAATACGTCAACGCCATTTTTATGTGCACGTTCTACAAATTTTTCAACTACGTCATCAGCGTAATGGCGGTAACCTAATAAGTTTTGACCGCGTAATAGCATTTGCTGTTTAGTATTAGGCATCGCTTTTTTTAGTGCACGAATACGCTCCCAAGGATCTTCGCCTAAATAACGAATACACGAGTCAAATGTAGCACCGCCCCACGATTCAATAGACCAATAACCCGCATCGTCTAATTTGCTAGCAATCGGTAGCATATCGTCTAGGCGCATACGCGTTGCTAATAATGATTGGTGAGCATCGCGTAATACCAATTCTGTTAGTTTTAATTTAGCCATGTGTGTGCCCCTTATTTATTATTTGATTTGTACTGAGCAATGGCAGCACTAATAGCAGCGATGTGCTCATTAGGCACACCTTGAGATTTAAAAGATGGTGATTTAACTGGTGTCGCCACGTCAGGTTCGCTAAAGCGCGTCACCAAATTAGACATAAGCGTTACTGCACCAATTAATATCGACAGAAATACAAACACCCCAACCATGCCAGTAAGCATTAAGTTACCAGCCGTTGTGAGTAGAGCACCTATATCCATTTTTCTCCCCTTGAAACCCATATCGAAAATAAAAAATCGATTTAATTAAATATTTATTCACTGGATAATAACAAAACTAATCGCTTTGTCTACATCTTGTAAATTGGTAAAACCAATTAAACAATAAACAACATAACACTCAATTAATTTACATGCTATAACTCAGCAATCACGCGCTCTACAATACATACAAGAAATAACGACTATAGCTAATAGTTATATGGAATTTGTTAATTAACTATCAAGCTAAGTAAAAATAAACACTAATTCTTAATATAAAGTGCAAAGCCACACACCAATTGTTAATTGGTCTTACCAAAATAAGTTTATTTAGTGAACATTTAGCAGTTATTTGCAACAGTGTGAATAACTTACATAACAAAGCGTAAAAGTTACTAACCAACTAATAACTAGAACAACAGCGAAAAACCATAACCAATTGATATTTATACCAAATAAACTTTGGCATATAACTGGCATTAGTTATTATGAGCAAATTTGATAACCAAGGAGAAAACAATGTTACGCTGGACAATTACATTTTTAGTTATTGCTTTAATCGCTGCAGTGTTAGGTTTTGGTGGCATCGCAGGTGCCGCAGCTGGTATAGCAAAAATTATATTTTTTATCTTTTTAGTACTTTTAGTGATTTCATTAGTTTCAGGTGCACTACGTGGTAAATCACCCAGGTAGATAAAGCATTCAACTAACAAACACTAAAATTTAATTAATACTTACAAGGAATTACACTATGAACTCTACAACTTTAAAAGCAGCACTAATCGCAGTATTTGCAGGTTTTTTCATGATGGGTTGTGAAGACAACCATGCAGAAGATGCTGGCGAACGTATCGACGAAGCAGTAACTGATGTGCAAAACTCTGTTGAAGATGCATGTGAAAATGTTAAAGAAGGCGTGAACGCTGAAGAAACTAACTGTTAATTCTTCTTGTACCGCTAAAAAAACGGCTTTCGAGCCGTTTTTTTGTGCCAGTAATAAAATCACTGACTATAAAGCTGCTCATTTAGCAGTTAGCTTGTTAAAATAAAAAAAACGATATTTAAAGCAAGGCAAAATGGCATTCACAACCACCTACACATTAGATAAACCCTACTTTTACGAGTGTTTTGATGAGTCACTCCCTTATAGTAAGCGTGCAAAACCTAAATACTTTTTACTTGTGTTGTTAGTTGCGCTTGGTCTATTTGGCATTTATGTTTTAGACGATCATTACTTAGGATCGTTTATGATCATGTTAGCGGTACTCGAATGCGTCGCTTTTTACTATCGCAGACCATGGTGGGTAACCAGACAAATGCTCAGCAGAGCATCAGGCTCTGAGGTAACACTTACCTTTGATGAAGAAGGTATTAAATCTTCTAATCATTACAAAAGCTATCAATTAGAATGGCAAAATATAAGCGAAGTAATAGACACCCAGCAAGGTATTATTATTAAAAATAAAAGTGGTATGCAGTACATATCAAAACAAATACTTAATCCTGAAACACTCGCTTTTATAAACAAAAAAGCCACTCAGTGAGTGGCTTTTAGTCTAGTTGAGTTAATTACTCAACTACGTATACGTGTTGATTAAGCATTGCCCGGATTAGGGTTCGACTTTTCAGCTTGTATGCGCATGTAAATCTCTTCACGATGCACTGATACGTCTTTTGGTGCATTAACACCGATTCGAACTTGATTTCCTTTAACACCTAGAACAGTAACTGTTACTTCGTCACCAATCATTAGGGTTTCACCTACTCTACGAGTTAGTATTAGCATTCTCTTGCTCCCATGTTCCAATAAAAATTATAAGATTCCGCTTAAACATACTAATGAAAATTAGACTGAAAAGTAAGTAAAAACTCGCAATCTATCCATTTTCTGTTAAAAATGCCTTGTGTAATGCACGAACAGCCAACTCTAAGTACTTTTCATCTATTAAAACTGAAATTTTAATCTCTGAAGTCGAGACTAAAACCACATTAATATTTTCCTGCGCTAATGCATCAAAAAATAAACTAGCGACACCAGAATGTGATTTCATACCCATGCCAACAGCAGAAACTTTAGCTACCGCTTGCAATCCGCTTATATTTTGAGCACTGAGCTGAGCTTGATCTTCACTCAATAATTCAAGTGCTTGCAGATAATCATTCGAGTGCACAGTAAAAGCATAGTCTATTTTTTCAAAGTTATGATTAACTTGATTAATCATATCTATTTCGATGCCATTTTCGGCAAAAAGTTTCAATATTTTTGAAAGATATTGCGTGCCCGTTGGCACACCTTGTACCTTAATTAAACATTCGTCACGATTAAACGCAATCCCCGATACAACCTTGCTTGGCATATCGTTCTCCTCAAAACTTATTAATGTACCTTCATCGGGATTAAAGCTCGAAAGCACCCTAAGTGGCACATTATGTTTTCCTGCGGCTTCTACTGAGCGAATATGCAAAACTTTCGCCCCTAAACTTGCCAGTTCTAGCATTTCGGCAAAGGTAACTTGGCTCATTCTGCGCGCGTTAGGTTCAACACGAGGATCTGTAGTATATACGCCGTCAACGTCTGTATAGATCTGGCATTCGTCAGCTTTTATAGCCGCAGCTATTNCAGCCGATGTATCGGTACCGCCGCGCCCAAGCGTTGTAATATTGCCCTCAACATCACGCCCCTGAAACCCAGCAATAATAGCAATACGATTATGCTCAAGCTCATGCTTCAAACGCGTAGCAGCAACCTCTGCAATACGAGCTTTACCAAACATGTTATCGGTTAAAATATTGACTTGATCGGCTAATAGGCTCACAGCAGAGTGGCCACGTTTTATAATAGCCATAGCAAGTAGTGATACAGAAACCTGCTCTCCGGTGCTAATAAGTACATCTAGTTCACGGCTACTCGGGCGAG
>NZ_AUTI01000456.1:0-3677 GCF_000497995.1 Pseudoalteromonas sp. TB25 | reverse complement strand
AATTCTTTGTTGGGATATCGCCAAGCGGTAAGGCACCAGGTTTTGATCCTGGCATTCCCAGGTTCAAATCCTGGTATCCCAGCCAACTTCTTCTACCAAGGAAAGTTGAATAAAAGAATTACTCTAGCTTAGAGGTTAAATGAGCACATTAGTGATGCGGGAGTGGCGGAATTGGTAGACGCGCTGGATTTAGGTTCCAGTATCTTAGGATGTGAGAGTTCAAGTCTCTCCTTCCGCACCATAATTCTTGATAAGAATTAAAACTATCAATTGTTATTGTTGGGATATCGCCAAGCGGTAAGGCACCAGGTTTTGATCCTGGCATTCCCAGGTTCAAATCCTGGTATCCCAGCCAACAATGGCTAAGTAGCTCAGCTGGTTAGAGCACATCACTCATAATGATGGGGTCACAGGTTCAAATCCCGTCTTAGCCACCATTTCTCTTTTTAGAAGTGGCTCTGCAAGAGTTAAATTGCACTCAATGAAGAGTCTAAAATAGCTACCTGTGTTTTATAACACAAACGATGCGGGAGTGGCGGAATTGGTAGACGCGCTGGATTTAGGTTCCAGTAACTTCGGTTGTGAGAGTTCAAGTCTCTCTTTCCGCACCATGTTCTTGATACGAACTAAAAATATCAATTAATTCTTTGTTGGGATATCGCCAAGCGGTAAGGCACCAGGTTTTGATCCTGGCATTCCCAGGTTCAAATCCTGGTATCCCAGCCAACTTCTTCTACCAAGGAAAGTTGGATAAAAGAATGACTCTTGCTTAGAGTTTAAATGAGCAAATTAGTGATGCGGGAGTGGCGGAATTGGTAGACGCGCTGGATTTAGGTTCCAGTAACTTCGGTTGTGAGAGTTCAAGTCTCTCCTTCCGCACCATGTTCTGATAAGAACTAAAATTATAAAAGAATTCTTTGTTGGGATATCGCCAAGCGGTAAGGCACCAGGTTTTGATCCTGGCATTCCCAGGTTCAAATCCTGGTATCCCAGCCAACTTCTTCTACCAAGGAAAGTTGAATAAAAGAATTACTCTAGCTTAGAGGTTAAATGAGCACATTAGTGATGCGGGAGTGGCGGAATTGGTAGACGCGCTGGATTTAGGTTCCAGTATCTTAGGATGTGAGAGTTCAAGTCTCTCCTTCCGCACCATGTTCTTATTAAGAACTAAAATTAATATCAAATTTATAGTTGGGATATCGCCAAGCGGTAAGGCACCAGGTTTTGATCCTGGCATTCCCAGGTTCAAATCCTGGTATCCCAGCCAATTTGACTTCCTTCTCTAAAACTTCTCAATATTCATTAAATTCAGCTTACTTTTTCTGTACTTAAATATACATTTATAAATTCGTCTATATTTATTGGTTTGCTATATAAATACCCTTGTAAATAATCACAGTTCATACTCAATAGCGCTTGCTCTACTTCTTTGGTTTCTATTCCTTCAGCTACTACATCGCAATTTAATCGGCTCGCCAAAAACAACGTAGATTCTACAATAGCGTAATCAGGCGGATTAATGAGCATGTCTTTGATAAACGATTGATCTATTTTTATCTGGTTTATGGGCAACTCCCTTAATAACGACAGTGACGAAAACCCCGTACCAAAATCATCAACACTAAATTTAAATCCACGCATACTTAACTGCTGCATCATTTTTCTTGCTGCGGGTATGTTTGTCATCATTGCCCCTTCTGTAATTTCAAATATTAGTGAATCACTTAAAGTCGGGTCAGTAGTAAGTAAGCTAATTATAAATTCGTAAAACTCGCTGCTTTCAATATCTTTCGTTGATAAGTTGACATGAATAGTACCGCTAAACCCAAACAGTTTAAGTTTTCTAATATGGTTAACTGCTTCTTGTACAACCCATTTCGATAAAACAAAAATAAGCCCTGTACGCTCAGCTACACTTATAAACTTTTCAGGACTAATAAAGCTACCATCAGCTTGCGGCCATCGGATCAGCGCTTCTAGGCCATGCAATTGAATATCTTTGGAGTTCATTATTGGTTGTAAATAAAGCTCGAACTCACCTTTGTGTAACGCGGCTTTAATTTTGACTGATAAATCAAAAAAGTCCTCAGCTCGTTTACCTATTTCAGATGAGTAATTTACTAAAGGTTGAAATGTCTTTTTTGCTTCATGCAGTGCCAAGTTGGCTTTTTTTAGTAACTGGTCGGGTAATCGGCTATCATCTGGGAAACGGCTTACGCCTATACTTAATTGTATTTTAACCATTTGCTCATGTGTACAAAACGGAGCTTTAACGGCTGAGTTTATAATATTTACACAGTGAGCCATGCTTTCATCAGTATCGGTATTCAGTAAAAACGCAAACTCATCCCCCCCTATTCGATATAACTTAGCAATGCCACATAGTTCTTTGCTTAACTTATTAGCAAAAGCAGCCAGTAGTTGATCACCACATTGATGACCAAACGCATCATTAATTTGTTTAAAATTATTTAAATCAATATAAAATAATGCAAATGAAGAAGGGTAATCGACTTGTTTACTCAAGGATTTAAAAAAGTTATTGCGGTTGGGTAAGGTTGTTAAGTTATCGTGCTCAGTTTGATATTTTTGATACTGCGTTGCTTGCTCTATTTTAAGGATGCTTTTCAAACTCAGTTTGACAACTAAGAAAACAAACCCTGCACCACCAAATAATATTGTGGCAACTGCATTTCTTATTATTGGTGCCGTATCGTAATTTGAAAAGTAATAAAGTATCCACCAATACCCTAAAATAAAACAGACAATAGCGCATAACAGTACACTCCACGCTCTTTGCGATGTTTTTTTACAAACTTTAAAGGTTGTTTTTAAGCTAGCAACTAGCAGTAGCGCACCTAAAATAATTATTACTGAAAAAAAATTATCCACACATAGGCTCTTTAAAATTATTAAATTGCGGTTTAGTGATATAACCCTAGTCAAATTAAAATTTTATTTAATATAACTGGGTCACTATTTGTCCACTTAAAAACAGACATAAAAAAAGGCTCATAAATGAGCCTTTTTAATCTCTACTTTAAATTTAGCCTAAATCACCGCTAATTGCGTATTTTAAAACCCAGTTTTTTATAGGGCCTGTATTATTAGCCATTTTTAAAAACTGGCTACGTGCCCATTTAAGTGGCGCAACTTGGTTAGAAAAGCCAAAGTAACACGCGTCCATCATGCTCATCATTAATAAATTAGCTTTACGGCGAGCTCGCTCGTATTCTTTAAGCGTTATCGGGCACCCTATACCCCCTGCATTGTCTAAAACTTCAGCAAGTGCCACTACATCCTGAAAACCTAAATTAACGCCCTGCCCTGCAAGGGGATTTATTGTATGTGCAGCGTCACCGACTAAAACTAAGCGCCCTTGTGAATAGTTGTTAGCATGTTGGCGAGTAAGCGGAAATATTGCATGAGTTTGTACTTCAAAGTCTCCAGCAAGTTCAGGAAATTTATTAAGTATGTGCATTTTTAGCTCAGCTGGGTTTAGCCCTTTAAATGCTTGCAGTGTATTTGCATCGTCGTACCAAATTAAATTAGCGTATGGTGCCTGCATTGGCAAAAATGCGAGTGGCCCACTTGGCGTAAACTGCTGCCATGTTTTAATTTGTTGCGGCGCATCGAGTTTAATTAATACCCCCATGCAATGCTGCTGATACTGCCAG
>NZ_AUTI01000455.1:0-35524 GCF_000497995.1 Pseudoalteromonas sp. TB25 | reverse complement strand
TATTAAGCGACAATTACGGTGGCCGGTCTAGCGACAATTATCTTGGCCGGTTGATCTGATAAGGTTCGGTACAGCAGAACGGAGGAGTTCACTGTGCCGGGAACACGAATCACTGATCAGCAGGTCACTATTTATATGAAACATAGAAAGCGTAATAGCCAAGTTATCGCGGCTGCGAAAGCAGGTATTTCTGAACGTTCAGCAAGGCGCATTGATAAACTGGATGAGCAGCCATTGTCTAATAAACGCCAATGGCGAACACGTATAGATCCACTTGAATCTATCTGGGACAGTATTGTTGTCCCTCTACTTCAAGGTGATGCTACGTTAACTCCAGTGGGAATTTTTGATCATCTTTGCGAGTTTCACACCGACAAATTTAACCCGAGCTCACGGCGTACATTAGAGCGTCGAATTCATAAATGGCGGGCACTGTATGGCTCAAGCAAAGAGGTCGTATTCCTGCAAACACACGAGTATGGCCTATTAGGTATATGTGATTTCACACATGTGAAGTCACCCGTTACCATTGCTAGTGAACCCCTTAAGCATATGTTGTTTCATTATCGTATGCCCGCCAGNGCGGTGAAAGCTTTGCTGCTTTTTCTGATGGTGTGCAAAACGCATTTAAAGCAGCCGGCGGTGTGCCTAAAGAAGTGCGTACAGACAGTCTCAGTGCCGCCTATCGTAATCATACTAATGATAATGATTTTACAGAGCGCTTTAATGAGCTAGTTATCCATTATGGCTTTAAAGCGACCCGTAATAACCGCGGTATTGCGCATGAAAATGGGGCTATTGAGAGCCCTCATGGGCATCTTAAATCGCAACTGGAGCAAGCATTAAAAATCCGTGGTAGTTATGACTTTCAGACAAGAGAAGTCTATGAATCGTTTGTTGCAGACATTGTTGCTCGCCGTAATCGCCGTGTAAGTGATAAGTACGCAGTAGAGCAGCGACAATTACACGCTTTACCACGGACGATGAGCGTCAATTACACCGAGCATTATCTAACGGTGTCACGTACGAGTACTATTTCATTGAAACGTGTTACCTATAGCGTCCCGTCACGCCTTATTGGTAGCCGATTACTTGTTCGTTTATATGACAACCGCTTAGAGCTGCGCTATGGCAGCGATTTAGTTCAAACGTTAGCGCGTGTCTATGCTTCTAAAGGGTGCCGTGCACGCAATATTAGTTACTTGCATGTTATTGACGCATTGGTTAAAAAACCATTGGCATTTCGCTACTCACAACTACGTGACGACTTACTCCCAAGCGACAATTACAAAGCTATTTGGGAATACGTTAATACTCATCTTTTAGCGGATGAAGCGAGCTATTACATGGTAAAACTGCTCCATTTAGCAAAACAAAGTGGGTGTGAACGTCAATTAGGACGATTTGTAGCAGTGTCAATTACTCAGCGACAATTACCGGCCATCCGAGAATGTGAAGCGCAATTTTTAGTGATTGCATCAAACATACCCACAATAAAAATAAAGCAACACAGCTTGAGCGCTTATAGCAGCATGATACCGGGAGGTCTACATGGATAACTTCACGGCCTCGTTACCTTTAATGCTGAAACAATTAAAGCTTAGCACCATGCTTCAACAGTGGAATACCCTGGGAAAAAAAGCGATGGAAGAACAATGGAGCCCGCAGCAATACTTGTCTGAGCTGTGCCATGTTGAACTTGCGACACGCGATGACAAACGCCTTCAGCGGCTTTTAAAAGATGCAAAATTGCCAATGGGTAAACACCTTAGCAGCTTCGACTTTACCCTTGTTGATGGGGTTAGTAAGCCCCTTGTTGCTGATTTAATAAATCAGCCGGATTGGTTGAAGCACGGTGGCAATATATTGTTATTTGGCGCCAGTGGTCTTGGTAAAACGCATATCGCCAGTAGCATCGGTTATGGCCTTATCGAGCAGGGCCATAAAGTTAAGTTCGTTGCCGCGTCAGCGATTGTTCAACAACTCCAGCAAGCAAAGCGACATTTACGCTTGCAAGACGAACTTGTAAAGCTCGATAAATACAGCTTATTAATCGTTGATGACGTTGGTTACGTTCGAAAAACTGAACAGGAAACGAGCGTGCTGTTTGAATTGATAGCCCATCGCTATGAGCGACACAGCATGATCATCACATCAAACAAATCATTTGAGCAATGGGATGAACTATTTGAAGATTCAACGATGACAGTCGCGGCAATCGATCGTTTGGTTCATCATGCCACGATTATTCATTGTGAAGGTGACAGCTACCGACGCAAAACAGCGCTCAATAAGAGTAAATAAAATTCGGTATCAACCGGCCAAGATAATTGACGCGGAACCGGCCAAGTTAATTGACGCTAGATAGCTTATCAAGGTTAACTTTTTGACTATCTTGATTATCACTTATACGTTTTATTTCATCTCTAATAAAGCTATCTAATGTGGCATCTGGAAATTTAAAATAATTACTGTAACTGTCATAGCGGCATGCTAGCCAGTTACGCAAGTCTTCGTTATCTTCCTTGACCCAAGTCAAAATTTTCTTGTTATAAATCCAACCTGTCATTAGTTCTTCCTTGTGTTTGGTGTTTGTAGATTTCATCCAAGACAATAATTTAATACCTATTAGTTAGCAAATATTTCTTTGAATTTTTGCATTTCAATTAGATTCTAACTTACGCATTAATTAGCGTTTAAATAAAGTACCAGTTAGTGACTTACTTTAACTCCAATTAAACACTAATTAGATGTTTTATTTATTCAATAAAATAACACCCTGTTATTGTGTTTATTAAAATGTTTTGCTCTACTACTAGGTATCAACATCCCAAATAGAAGCAGTCAAATGAATGAGTTTTTTAGTTTAACAACTAATTTATCTCCACATACAAAGTGGATATTAATCCGCTTAATTACAGGGAGAATAATTGGAGACGAAGTATCTAAAAATGACTTAATCAAATTAGGGTGTCCACACAATAAATTTAAAAAAGTGCTAGAAGAGCTACAAGAAATTAATGCAATATCAAAACTCGGATCTGAGCATTTGAAGCGTGGAAGACCAACACTTTCATATAGTTTTATCTACGATAAACCCAACGATGTTAGTAAATTAATATCTAGCGAAATGCTGGCAAAGCTCGAGAAATTTAAACTAAGGGTGCCTGTTAGATTAGTATGGTCTTTCTTTGCATTAAACCAAGATGAACATGGGTACATAGAAGGCTTTACAATGGCAAGTATAGCTAAAGCATGTGGGTTAGAATCGCCTCAGCTAAAAACGGCTATAAAGCTACTTAAAAATGGGAACTTAATAAGCCAGCCAGTAACAGGATGTACGATCAAAAAATATCACAGTTTAAAGCCAAAAGTAAGAAAAGGCTTAGTTGGTAGTGAAGCTAATAATTTAAAACGTAGTTCTGTATTTAAAATAAAAAAAGGCAATAAAGCATCTAATATATACCTGATGGTTATCCCTTTAATAATCTCACAAATTAAGAATAAAAAACCTAATTTATACACAGCGGTATTTTTACCATTATTACTCGATTCACCTCATAGAAGAGAATCTCTTTTTATGGAGTTACTTCGTCTTGAAAATAAGTGGTTAGATAGTGATACCAAGCAAAAAGATGAAATTCAATTTTTGAAACAACAGCCGACTCAAGTTTTCGATTACTTCGACGATGTTCTATTCAGGTTAGCTTCTTACGGTTTATTACGCTTACTGAATAAGACGGGACATGTACTTAAGCCTATTTCAGAAGAAGATGCTTTCAATCAGATTTTAAGTCCTGCAAACTTTGAGTTCATGGCAGCTATTCATGGCCGTTTAACCTCTGTGCTAATAGGAAGTTTCGCGAACATACTCATTCATTATATTTTATTCAACTTATACCAGAATAGATGTGATATCACCCTCCCTACTACCCCTAGTAAACAAGAATATTTATCATGGGTAACTAGCTTGGGTTGTACAGATAAAAATATCGATATAGAACTCATAAAAACCCCGACTAAAGCTGTACTTCCAGATATAAGTTCAATTGAAAATTTAGTTATTTCTTCTAGTATCGACTTTAGTGATAAAGTTAACATTACCAATATAGACGTAGATTTTATAGACCCTAAATCCAATTTAAAATCTAGTCAACACCCCGTATTTCAATGTGTTCATGATTCCTTTGCTCATTTTTATAAGTCAGTCATAACTTCAGAGCAATTATGAATACGCTAAACACCATCTCTGTAATGTGCTCATGAAATTAACCACCACAAACTGAGCTAACTTTATTAATGTAAGTTTCGGTTTGGTAATATTTATTAGAGTTACTAGTCACGGAGTCATTGTTACAACAAATACCAATTAAAAAACTACAACTCATACACCTGATATGAACTAATACATACCAGGAGAAACAGTATGAACAACCCAACACAGTACCAAATAATTAAAGGCCCTTTGTATAATGAGTACGGCGTACTAGCAAGAGAAAAACAACCGTTAGTTATTCCCTACTTAGATGCTATTCAAAAAGTAATGGATAACGCTATCACAGAACATAAAAGAACGTTTGCAGTAAGAGTTGACTTAAGGTTACCTGATTATTCAAATACTATTGATTTAAATTGCAATGATGTTTGTACTCGTTTTATTGCATCACTTACAGCACAGATTAAAGCTGATGCGATACGTAAAAAGCGCGAAGGTAAAAAACCACACCCTTGTAGTGTTCGTTATATTTGGGCAAGGGAGAAAAACACTGCACATAGACAGCATTATCATTGGGTACTACTCTTCAATAAGGATAGATATCACTGCACAGGTAAGATTGACATCGGTAATGACAATTTATTTACTAGAATTACAGTTGCATGGGCTAGTGCTTTAAATTTACCTTTTCATGAAGTACTACAGTTTGTGCATTTACCAAAAAATGCTCATTACTACCTTGACGCTAACAATACAAATTTTAAAGCGGATTACAGCAGTCTTTATAAACGAGCTAGTTATTTAGCAAAGCTTAATACGAAACAATATGGCTTAGGACAGCGTTGTTTTGGTTATAGTCAAAGGTGATATTTTAATTAAGACCTGTACTTCTCATAACTTGTTCTAACGCGCTTTTGAGACCTTCAACTAGCTTAATAAGCTAAAACCCTTAGTATATAAGGGATGGTAAGTTCCCAAAATAGCATTACGAGAAGCGCTATTTACGCTACAAAAGCAAAAAAAGAACGCACTGCATAAATGCGTTCTTTGTTTACTTCTAATCAAATAAACTCGCTACTCCAGCCAACAAGCCACTAGCAAGAGCTAATGGCACCGTAACAGGTGCAGATGCCACACCTAACCCAACTACTATCGCACCAGATACAGCAGCTCCTGCTACAGCACCAGAGCTTACAGCAATAGCCGTTCGTCCGAGTGACGGCTCACTACTACCGGTTATCTGTTTAGATACTTCATTTCCTACTACACCGCATGTAACGGCTTTTTCTAACAACATAACAAACTTACTCCTATTATATGTAATAAATTTATAGCTCTAACTCTTCAAAGTCTTTATCGATTTCCTCCTGGGTTATTCCAATGTAACGCAGTGTCGTTGCTTCCGAGCTATGGCGAAGCATTTTCATTACACGGGCGATGTCTTGGGTTTTATGATAGAGGTGGTAACCTCGTGTTTTACGCATTGAGTGAGTACCTAGCTTTAAATTAAGCTCTTCACCCACTAACGCAAATGCTCTTGTAACAGCCCTGCGTGACAAGGGTCGTGGTATTGAACTCTTAGATTGTTGATTGCGATACGATTGAAATAAGTAAACATGATTGGGGTGAGTGATACGTACTTCGTGGATAAACGCTAATGCTTTCTGATTAAGCTTAATCTCTGCCAGCTTTCCTGTTTTACTCTCAAATATAATTAACCTGTCGTTTTGAATATCTGTAAACTTAACAGACAACAAATCAGATATACGCAATGCTAAGTTCAAACCTATATTCCAAATATGGCTCATCTGTTTAGAACACCGCTTTTCGAGCAAGTAACTAATTAACTTAACTGTATCAAGGTCCTTAATCGCTTGTACTTCAGCCATCGCCAACTCCTTACTCTGTTGTAATAGTGACCTGGTAGCAACCCGTGTTGTAATACTCAACAAAGTTAGCCACAAACAAGGTTAAAAGGTCCTTCCCCTCTCGTTCACTCAACCAGCCCACCAGCATGTGATATACCCGTTTAATCACAAAACACACATCAATTTCCTTTACTAATTCAGAGTCCACTCGGCCCTGGTATGAAAAATCAGTAATATATACAAGCACCCAACCAATACCCCGTTTTTCTAGCCTTACCTCGACTGGATGAAAGCCACCGGCTTTAGCGCTGTAATCTTTATCACGAAAATTAATAATTAGCGCCTTAGCACATCCTACCGACTCCCCTGCTTTAGCAACTGCATTAACGATCACACCAAACAATGATTCTGGTACGTCTAATCCTGGCACTTGCTCTATTTTAATAGCCATAACCTACTCCCTTTAAATTAAGCCGTGCTCAGCGAATGAATAGCTGGTTTCACCAATGATGATGTGATCGACTATCGAAACATCAATCAGGTTGAGCGCCTGCTGTAATTTGGTAGTAATTAACTTGTCGGCCTGTGACGGCGTACTGACGCCTGAGGGATGATTGTGCGCCAGTATTACGGATGCTGCATTTAGCGCTAATACTTCTTTAACTACCTCTCGTGGGTATACGCTTGCTGCGTTAATAGTACCCCTAAATAACTCTTTGTATTCAAGTATGCGGTTTTGGCTATCCAAAAACAGCACTGCAAACACTTCATGTTCAATCAAAGCCAGCTTATGTCTTAAATATTCTTCACTGTCTTTCGGGCATGTTAAAGCCCCATGCCTAAATTGCTTTTGAGCAATTATGTAAGCTGCTGCTTCAAGTATTTGTTCATCACTTACTGGGTGATCAAATTCGTATAGTGACTTGTTATTTTGCATTGTTATGCCCTCTTAATGGTTATGCAAAATAGTGATGTATATGTTTAACGCTTTTGTCTCGACTCAGTAAAAAATTACTACCCCCGGAAAGGATATGTACTACTAACCTAACCGGAGAAATCCCATGCGTTTAATCAAATTAAAAGAAGTTTTACATATCACAGGCCTAAGCCGTTCAACTGTTTATCGCTTTATGAGCGCTGGTGGATTTCCAATGAAAGTTGAGCTAGGTGGTAACTCTGTAGCCTGGGTAGAAAGTGAAGTTGAAGAATGGATAAGTGAAAAAATAGGAAAAAGAGATACAGCTTTGACTGTGGCTTAAAGTGCTACCCCGTTATGGGGTAACACTAATAATGCTTAATTCATAGCAAAGTCTAAAGTCGGTTTTTAGAAGCACTACAAGTAGATTCCACAATACTTTTTGCTCTGCCAATTAGATTATTTAGCCCTTCCGTTTCTAGCAGGTCCTGTATATCAATTTCAAAACCACTTGTTATAACAGGAAAGTTATCTAGCTCTGAGGGCTCTGAACTCAATGGTATATTTGAGCATTTGGACCATAAATCATAATACCAGTTACCTGCTATTTCTTGATATGGGGAATAAGCTCTTACACTTAGAATACTGGTAGATTCTTCAATTGAAGTTTTTATCCCTAATGCATCAGGCTGACCACCTAAATCAGATTTACCATCAACAGCTGTGTCTAAATCAACTTTTATCTCAACTAAACAATGCCCTGGCACTATTTTGTTGTTATCAAAGTCAGTTTTAAATATAAAGTAACTAGACATAGCAGGTAATAAATCCCACTGCCATTTTTGAAATGGGTTTATACTCAAAGTCGCTGGTCTATCAAAATTAGCTGGTCGCCAGACATAAAAACTTAGACCTAGCTCACTAGCCAGTTTATCTAAATTACTATATAAACGCTGATAAAAAGCTACCAATAGGCGATGTCCTGTACGGACTTGCATTAAAAGTTCTGTGTTTGAATTATTGATATCCATCAATTTAATTTCCATTTAGTAATTGAGTTAAGAGATAAAGGTTGAAAGCTTGCTTTTGAAATATTATCAAGCCTCAACTTACTATCGATATTCAACCGCTCTTTTTCCAAGAGATATTCATGATTTAAAGTAATCGGCTTGAATGAAGCTAAAGTAAAGTCTTTCCATTCAAAGTTTTGAATATGCACATTGTAAAGCCCTAATGCGGCTATCATATCTTTTACAACGCGCTGCTCACGTAGTTCACTAGTAACGAAAAGCTCTTTTAGCATAGGGACCAATTCATGCCAATTTTTTGCTGCAGCGTACTTAAGTACTTTAAAATCGTTTTCCAGCCTCTCAAGCTGTTGGTTAACTTCACCTTTAGATACACCACCTAAAGCCAAAAAATATAGTGGCTTATGCTTAAAGTTACTATTTAATAAGCCTTTAACCTCTCTAGACCACTGTTCAAAATATTGTTCACCTCCACTAGGTGGTTTAACTTCAATCAATATATTCACTTTTTTAAAGCATAAAATAACATCTGGCTCAACAAGGCTTTGCTGATCGTTAATTATAGTAAACCTCGGCCAGTACTCTATTTTTTCTAATTCACCTAGGGTTCTAGATAGATACAACTTATCTTTTATATCAAAGCACTTAGCCAATATAGTAATTTGAGACATTTGATCTAAGTAACTAAACCTTTCAAAAAAAGTAGACGTTAAAAGATCTTCATAAGCCTTAAATATTTCACGCCAAGAAACGACATCACCTTGAGCATTTTCGATTCTGCCAGCTTTATTATTCAAAATTGCCATCAGCATAATAGGCACTCTTTTATTTTAATTATTAATAGTATCAAGCTAAAGTTCACCTCATCTCAAATTCTGGCCATGTTTTGCCATATTCTAATAACTTTTCTGAACTAGAGACAACAGTTAAACAACTTCCCTCTTCATGTCGTTTTAGCCGTGTAAGGCCTGTATAAATTAATGCGAGAGTTTTAAGGTCTGTCTTTGAACCAACATGAATCACTAAAGCTCTAGATTCCCATCCTTTAAAACTATGAAGTGTTGTAGCTTTAATACGAGCATCACCCATGTAAAAACCTACTTTTTGACGACGTGACTCCTGTGGATCCTGTGCAAATGTATGAACTGTCTTGATACCATTTAGCCCGAGCTTCTTGACTACGTCATAACCAAACTGTTTGCTGTCGCATAAAAAGGTACTATCCACCACAGATAAACTATTGTTGTAATCATTAACTGTAGCTAACCTGAGGAGTTCCTCATTACAAGCTTGTGCTGCATTATTCTCATTTACGTGTACCCAACGAAGAAAACATGGCTCTATTGCTAAACCTTGCTGTACTGACTTAGGAAGATTTACCAGCTCAGGCGGCATAAATTTTGTTGCAAATTCACACGCTTTTTCTAAAGCCTCCTGTGGCAATCGATAACTTGTTTCAAGTTCACTCCAAGGTCCACTAAAACCCGCTCCTTTCATTGCATCATCTGTCCAAGATTTTGCTGTATCATAAATATCCTGAGTCGCATCAGCTACTAACAGCATTTCTCCATCAACTTTACGTACTTTCCTTAAAACAGACCACCAGCTAGGCATAAAATCTTGCCCTTCATCAACTAAAATCGCGTCGTATTTCGTTACTTCACTTTTTGGGTTGTCAAAGATACGCTCTAATAGATTAGGCAGCGCTACGTTTAATACTTCTTGGGTTGTACCTCCACTCCAAAGTTCTTTGTATTCAGTTTCATAACCACTTTCTTCACACACCCGTTTACACCAATAATGGAAGTTTAACCATGTAATATCTTTACGTGTTCTCCCTTGACTACTTGGCCAGCGAACAGCCACATCCATTAAATAATGAAGAAGTGTGATATTAAAGGTAACGACTAAAACATTTTTCCCCTGTCCTAGTAGCTCTGCAGCTCGAGCAGCAAGAACTAGTGACTTACCTGAGCCTGCAGCACCACGTATACGTCTATATCCGCTATTAGTTCTACTAGTCGCCAAGTCTTTTTGAGGCTTATCTAGCATTAAGGGTTTTCTTTGTTCTGCAGCAAAATCAGGCTCAATTAACCAGCTTTTAAAGTCTAGATAGAGCTCTTGATTCATAAACTTTGAATATAGACGTGCACCACCTGAAAATACTCGATTAATATCGCCACTTTGTAATGAATCAGCTCCAATAACAGGATTAAGATTAAAGTATTTATAGGTGTCTCGATACTTCATACTTTTATCGAAAAGGTTATGAAGTCGTTTTTCATCCGCAAAAGGAAAAATAACTCCTGCTGTAATAGCAGCAAAGCCAGAGACTTGCTGTAAACGAGGGCAATAGAGGTTAAAGATCTCTTGTTTATATTGGTATACTTTTTCTATAGGGTTTTGGCTTTGTAATGAGAAAGACTCTCCGCCCTTGGTTCCAATAAGTTTTGGCGCTCCTCTACCATGCCGCTCTTCAACATGATATTTCATGGCATCTAAATCCCAGTCTTTAATTTCGTAAACTGCGATACCAACTTTTGGATTTAATAATACAAAGTCAGGTCTTAAACCGTTTAAATGCGGCTGTATATAAATTTCCCAATCTTCAGCTAAATGTTTATCAAAAAACTCGAAGACTAGACGTTCACCTGCGGTCAGAGGCTGCCTTAACTTATCAAATTCAGATACGGGTGGTGATACAAATCGCGCCATAAAATTAAATTCCGTTTAAATTTTTACTGTGGGCTTTACCTTCAGAAAGTACTTTATCTACCCAATTGAGTGTAGATATCGCTTCTTCCTTACTGCATAAGTTAAAGCTAACTTTATCTGACTGAGTCCCCATTTCAGAACCTTCGGAGAATCCATGTCCAGCCTTAATAGCGCCTAATGATGAAATGATATAACGGTCATGAAAAAACTTGTTTGGGGCGGTAATTAGCTCGAATGAAGGTAAATTTTGGTATTTACTTAAGTATTGATTAGAGAAAATAACTTCCGGTTCTACAGTTTCCATACTAGTTACAAGTTTTATTAATGTAATACCAGAGTTGCTATTCATTTTAGCTAAAATCTCATCTAGTACAGGGTTTTCAGATAACCGAAAATACTGATCTACAATAGTTATAACGCCACCTAGCTTTATAAGTGGCTCTATCATCGATATTATTTCTGCCGAGCTTTTATTTACAGTAATTGTGGGAGGCTTTAACCAGCGAACATCTTGTTCTAAGATATCTTCATGACTAATGGAGCTCGCAAAACTTTCAGAAATCACATAATTAAAAGGAGCTAAAACGATTTGGTTTTGACACCAATTAAACCAGCTACTTCCATTAACATCTGTTCGATATTTTGGCAGTATAATAAAGGGGTTAACTTTTTCTTTTTGAAGCTTATTTAGATAGTTCGTAATTGATTTTTTTCTTACAGGTTTGAGTTGTTCAGACTCTTTTGCAGCTTTATGAGCTTCTTGGGCCCATTTCTTAAGAGGTGCAATAATATAACGCCCTTTCTCATAACCAAATTCAGTTTTTAATAAGCTATAATAATGAAACTCAGCTAAGCAACGGGGATCGAAAGCTACTTCTTGATACATCAGAATAACTCCTCATCACGTTCATCAAAAAAGCCACCAGGCCAATCTTTTTCAAAGTCACCATCAGAGGTAATATCAAGCTTTTTGACTATAACCCCCTCTTTTGACTTAGACAAAAAAATCACACTAATATCATTGGGTAAAACCGGGACTTGACCAACAGGTAAATTACCTTCAGAAGTTTCTCTTACTCTTCGTAAGAGTCTGAGTATTAGATGCTCACTATGTGTCTCAATTAAAAAACTACCCTTGGTATTGCTTTGTGTGAGTAAGTCACCAATAGCGACTTGAACACGAGGGTGAACATGTAATTCAGGTTGTTCACAGGCAATAATGCCTTTTTTATTAGATTGACTTGCTACAATTAGAGGTAATAATTGCGACACACCTACACCAATATCAGATGCATTGATTTCAATATTATTATGGCAGTCCCATAAAGTGGATGCTGTCCACTTATCGAACTCCTGGCCTACATATAGACTCGAGTGAAAATCTTTACTCTTACGTAATTCTTCAATGTACTCCCTGTCTATATAGCTTTCTTTAGCATCAGGATTTTCTTTTGATACAGAAACTTTTAATGATTCACCAATAACATCAGACATTGCTAGTACATCTTCAACAGTTTTCAACTCCATCGTTGGCGTCACATAACGCGATGTTAACTCATCAGTCTTGTAAACCAATTTATAACCTAAATTCAATTTATCTTTGTCGAACAACCATCTGTTTATTTCTGTATCACGTATTAAGTCCAGCTTTTGTAACTCATCCCAACATGCTTTACCTTTGTACCAATCTGCTTGTTCAGGATAAGGATTATGCTGATAATTTGCATCGGGTATATGCCTCAAAGGCCCTATACAAAGGCTATTATTTAATAAGGCTAATAAATTATCCAATGGTGAAATAAAAATATCGCTCAATATTTCATGTATTAATAAGGTTTGAGTTTCATCTGATAATTCAAATGGTGTTTTCAAAGAGCGCCCTAATGAAGGAGCCGCTCCAATACGGCTATTAATTCCAATTGTCTGCTGTAAAGTCTTGCTACCATTTATAGTCAGTAATCTTCCGTCTTTTACTATAAGCTCATGTAATTCATTAATAAAACATTCATCAGACAAGCTAACTTTATCATTTTCAGTATATAAGCTTAGTAAATCATCTGCACCTTTGCTGATCTCTCTAGCTGTTGGTAATTCAATCCCATTTAATTGAAAAGCTTCCGTAATAAGTTCTGGGTGAATATGACCATTTTCGAAAGACGATACTATAAACTCATCTTGCCCCTGTGGCTGAAGTAAAGGATGTAAATAGTTAATTGCAACTATCTGCGGTTGCATTTTATTCGCGTCGCTTTCAATTTGAGCTACACCTACACCATCTAAACGTACGATATATTTCGAGATATAAGCGTCCTTTAGCTTAAAAGACCACCTAATCTCAAATTTAACTTCTACTTTATTTGCTTCGACTGCTGGGCTATCTAAATAAAAACCAAGGGCCTCTGGAAGTAAATCTATTAATTTGTAGTAACTCTCACCAATTTCGCCACATTTATCGTATTCGACACCAATAGTTATACTTTTATTTAAATCTTTACCATTAACTAAGTTTTCAAATCCACCAATATGTTTATGCCCCATAGCATCAATAAACATAGGGTTACATTGTTCTTTTGCTAATATTTGCTGCAAGTAAAATAATGCAGTTATCAACGAGCTTTTACCTACACTATTAGGCCCAAAAAGCAAAGTAACTGGAGCAAACTCAACTTCCTGCTCTTCTTTAAAAGACTTGAAGTTACCCAAAGTAAGTTTTGTTATTCTCATTTTCTTCCTTAAATTATTATTTAAAGCTCATCGATCCCGACGTTCTAAACTTCAGTTATATATCCACTTTTAATTGAAGTACTTTCGCAACTTAAAATTATGAGATATCTTTAATATTATTCTTTTATTGCTCAAAATTAATTTCACAAGCTTGCAAAGTAGTAAGCTCATCCTTAATGCCACTTAACCTCACAGCCCCATTGACGACATTAGCTCATGCTCACTCACAACTTCAGGCGTTACAACCGCATCCCTTAGCATGGTTTTCTTTGCGAGTAGTTTGTCTAGGTTCACATCAAACGAATCATATTCTGGGTGTAAAAGGCAGGGTAAGTGAATAAATACAGGCTTTTTTTGACCAATACGATAAACACGATCTGTAGCTTGCGCTTCTTTTGCGGGATTCCAGTGGCGTTCTAAGTGAACTACATGGTTTGCACCAACAACAGTTAAGCCAACGCCTGCCGCTACAGGCGACATAATTATAACGTTAAAGCCTTCTTCTGCTTCAAAGTCAGTGATCATCCCTTTACGAGACAGCTGATCTTTTTTTGTAGCAATCGCTTTACTGTCTCCGTTAATAACATGAATGTTTAGCTCATAAATTTTATCTAGGCATATTTTAAGAACTGCTTGGAGCTTTTTAGTTGTCGCAAAAATAATTACCTTCTCTTGTTTGTTTTTTATATCTGACAATATATCTAACAACATGCGTAACTTTTCAGACTCTTGTAAATTACGCTGTGCCTCTTTGGCATTATTAGGTGGCTGTTTAAAAACCTCATCAAGCCTTGGATGCAAACTAACAGCCCTTAATTGCTGTAATACTGTTAAAGCATGGCCGCCGCCCTGCTCTTTTGCTTTCTCCTTTCTATAATCTTCAACAATTTGGTTGTAGCCAAGCAACTGGCCTCCGGTCATATTACGAGCTAACTCTGGAGCAAATGCCATATTGTCAGCCAAGTCTTTATGAATTCCTGTTTTTATTGTTTTAGTAGGCATTCCGGTTAGCTCGTCTTCCTTGGTTCGGCGTAACATAAACTGCCCAGCAGCATTACGTAAATCGTTACCAACTTCTAAACGCACCTCTGCTTTTTCTTCCTCATTAGCACTACTTATTGGCTTAATCCAGCGCTCTCTAAAATAGCTCCAATCGCCTAATAGCCCTGGTTGCGCTGTATCCATTAAACACCAAAACTCGCTTAAACTATTTTCAACAGGAGTACCTGTAGCTAGTAATTTAAAATCAGCTTTTAGTGCTTTAGCTGCACGTGTTGCTTGAGTATTTGGGTTTTTAATATTTTGAGCTTCATCAAATATTACAATTCCCCAGTCAATAACACATAAAGAAAATTGGTAATCCCGTAGCGTTTGATAAGTCGTAATAACAACCCGTCTATCCATATCTAAACGCTTTGTTGCTGCATCAGCCCCAACATGCAAAGCGTAACGAATAGATTTATGATCAGCATGCGAATCATTCATTACCGTCGCAAGCTGCATAGACTCTCGTTCAGCCCCTTGAACTTTAAACTCTTTCAAATCCCTTGATGACTGTAGGACTTTAATATCTCTAAATGGTGAATCTTTAAAAGTAGCTTCAACCTCTTGTTCCCAGTTTTCCAATAAACTAAGTGGAGCGACTATTAATATAGGCTTTTCGGATTTATTGTTTTGCTGCTGCATTGACAAGTACTCAGCCAGCATAACTAACGTCATATAGGTTTTACCAAGCCCCATATCATCGGCTAGTAAAGCCCCCTGTACTCTATACATATCATCATGGTTATCTAATTGCGCTGACTTAAGTAACGACATCATCCAGCTAATGCCAGACTCTTGATGAGGGAAAGGTGCTCGCGCTAAATTAGTTCTATCAAAACTAATAGCTCGGTCTAACTGCGCAACTTTATTTACAATGTCTTGATTATGTTCTTCCGCATCTTTTAGTAACAAAGAAACTTGCTCTTTACGAACCAGAGTATCTTCAACTTCAGGCGTATCTGAGTCATTAGAAGGGTTTGCTAAATTTTCTCTTACCTCTGCGAGTGTTTCACTAACTCGCTGCTCATCGCGTATGTCAATTAACTCATCATCAACAACAACACTATCTGCATTTTGCCCTTTAGCTTGCTGGTAACTTTGCTCAAACGATACAACATCTTCCTCGCATTCAAGCAACTTAACTAAGCGCTCTGGTGGCTTACTGTCTGTATTTGTCGAAAACCAGCCATTACTGCCATCGCTGTCTTGACCAAAAGGAATGTGTACCATTTTGCCAATACCAGCAACTCTCAGAGAAAATCCAAGATCGAGGTTAAGAATAGACGCATCTAAAAAAGCTGAAGGGGTTTTAATAAATTCTGCGACTTTGTGTGCAGGAATGGTTCTATTTTGCAGTACTTCTTTAACAGCTTGCTTTTTATCGTCAGTAAGTAAAACAATGCGGTCTTTTATTCGCATTACTTGCCCATCGCCCTGTAACTGAGCTAAGCGATTTTGTAAGTCTTCTGATGATGATCCATCACCAAAGCTAGGGCTAAGCTCTAGGCTACCATCAACCTGTTGATTTGCTGTTACTGTAATTTGTTCTGGTTGTACTAAATCAAATTTATCAAAATGTTTTAAATCTAGTTTTAACCCATCTTTAGCTGCTTGCTGTAACTTAGCAACTGCCAACACATTATTTAGCTCAGTGTGGTCATCAGGCGTAAGCGACGAATGCTCTTCTACGGCTATAACTGCATTAAGCTGCTCAGGCGTCATTAAATACTGAGTCTGCTCACTAAAAAAAAGTATAGGTCCTTTTCTTTTTACTGGATATTTTTGCTGCTCAAATTTTGCAAATAACTGCAGCGTAAAGCTACTTTTAGTTGTTCTACCTTGAATATCAACGTCAAAGTCGTTATTAAAAAAAGGCGGTAGCCCTAAAACGTCTGTATCTTCGGGGTCTAATAAACATGCTTGCTCACTGTCTAATCTAAAGCCATTAGGTATAGGCTGTGCAATATCTCGCTCTTGTAGCATTTTAAGTACAACATGCTGAATAAGCTGGTGGCCCCCACCCTCACCATTATTTAAGCAATGGAATGAGGCTTCATCAGTGGCAAAATTAACGCCATACGAGTCATACACTAAGGAGTATTTATCGTCCGCTAAATGACTATTTTTATTATTAGGCAAAAGCCCTTTTATCAAACTAACAAGTGACATGTATTTTTAAATCCCTTTTTAATATTCCTAAAGTTCATGCTTTTCTCTGAAGTGGGCTACAGCGAACGGCTCCATAACTCTTCAGAGTTTAAGGTGACCCTGCCTTTTGTACGTAAAGTATAAAGTGCAAAATTTACCTGGTGAACACTTTTGCGAAGCTCAAACTCCTGCGCTAAGATATTAGTAATTGAGTTACTATTTATAGGTTGATGTATATCTAGTACATGCAAAATTAAAGACTCCAGCGATTGAGTGGCTTCCGTTTTTGCTTCTACTTCTATTTCTACTTTTTCTTTACTTCCTAAAACAGGTAATCCATACCGACTTATATATCTTCTGTATTCGTCTTTATAAAATAGTTTTTCTAAATCGAGTTCAATGCCATTTTGAGTTAAAAAATCAATAGCATTTTTTTGCCAAGAAGTCGGCGAGTGTTGAATAGGCATTAACTCGCCTTTTGGATAGTTCTTTTTAAATTCCTGTGGAAAGCTGTGTGTTAAAGAAGAATGGTTTAACTCACTCAAAGAGTAATCGTTAAGCTTCTCACTAGGTAAACCCATATAAATCCATAGCTTAAAGTTATGCGATCCTTCAATGATATGAAAATCACCGCAATCTAAATAAATAATGGAGGTTTGAGTCATTCCTCTAAGGTTTATATAACTGGTTGTTAAACTCTTTCCTAGCACTCGCTTAACTGTATGCTCTGCTTGGTTTCCAAGCATTAGCCGTGCATTACGTACAAACCCATGTTCATAAAGCCCTTCTAAAAAGCGCTTACGTGCAGGGAACATTCTGTTCAAGGCTTCATCGCCGGTGTAATTTGCGTACTCTTCAATAGCGCCTAAAAATAGCCGCAAGTCTTCTTTGGCAAGCCAGCTTGTTACCGCCTTTACCCTACTCTCACCAATGGGCTTCCACCACTGGCGGTAATTTGTAGCTGTATTAGCAATACGCGGGTCGCCAGCTAAATTCAGTACAAAGTTTTGCCATATTTCACTTGGTGCACCAGCAGAGCGGTCAATAATAATTTCAAGCGCTATGTGCCCTATTCGTTTACCTTCCTCAAAAGGCATAGTGGCAACATCGTGCTTTAAAAGCTCATGCAGCACATCATGTTGCTCACCAACGGGAATTTCTTTCAGTGTATCCAGGTAATATTGCGCGTGGCAAATATCTAAAAAACGCCCTTGCGGCAGCTCGTTTAAGCGTAGTTTTTTTAATTGTTCGCTTAAGTCTAAGTGGTTTTGTTTGGCAAGGTTAACCAAAGCCTTAGGAGCGGTTAAATCAAACAGCCATTTAGCCTGATTAAGCACAGACAAAATTGTGTCGCTTGTATTTTTGCGATCTTTTAAACGTTGCTCTATTTGCTGGTTAAGCCACTGCGTTAATCGATTAAAAATATTGCCATCAACCAGTGCATCAAAATAACGATAAACTAACGAAATTAAATTCATTAACGACGACATACCAAGTTTGGGATGTTTAGCTTGAATGTAATCTATTGTTTCTTCGTTTAATGAGCCTTTTCTTACGTCTTCTTTATCAATCCATAACTGAGTTAAAACACGCACGCCTTTGCGTTTAAGTAGTGTGTTTTTTAATTGTGTAATATCTCTGCTTAATACACATTGCCTTACCTGTTGCTCAAGGGCTTTAAATTCTTCGCCTTGTCCTGCACCGTCGGCAATTTTCTTTGTTTGTGAAGTCAGGCTATTCCACTGCTGTGAAAATCGCTCCCAGCTAAATTCTGAAAGCTGAGGTATAGGAGGTAAAAGCAACATAATTAAGGCATCTCCAAACGGCTTCTCACCGTTTCATATTCCGCACTAGTAGGCCTGCGAATAGTAAAGCGTATGTCTATTCGCCTGTTAGATCTAAAATCACCTTCTGTTAACTCTTCAACTACCATTCTACGTGTTGCCGCATAGCCGCTAACCGAAAAAAGCGGATTACCTTCTTTGTTAGTAATACCTGCTAAATCATGTTGGCTTGGCAGTAACTTACTCCAAAGCTCCCATAACGAAATCGCCCTAAAGGTCGATAACCCCCAATTACCTTTACCCAGCATGCCGTTAAAGTTTTTACTGTCGGTGTGCCCTTCAATAAAAATAGTATCGAGGAATTGCTCACGGTTATCTTTATTTATAACCTCAGCTAGCACCTCACCAATTTCAAGTGCAGTGCCTTCAAACTGCGGACTTATATTAAATGCAGCGCTATCAAACCCTAAAATATCGTTAGGAATACTTAATACAGTTTCATTTTCGCTAACCGTAACTTGTATGCCTCGCTTACGCAGTAACTCAGCAGCCTCATGTAATATCGTTTTGCGAACACCCTCAGCCATGTGCAGCATTTCTAGCTCTTGGGTAAATGCTTGTTGCTTATTTTCAAGCTCTTCTTTGGCTTCCATAAGCTCAACCATTAACACAACAGATGCTAAAACAAATAAAATAAGTAAGCCCGACAAAATATCCGAAAACGACATCCAGTAAGGGTTTTCTTCATCAACACTTACTTGGTTGCTTTTAAATACTCGCATTAGCTACGCTCCAATTCATCCACTAAATCAGAAATAGAACTTACTGTACGGCGCATCTGGTCACCAAACTCAAGGGTTGTGGTGTTCCAGGTCTCCATACGCTCTTTAACTTGCGTATTTACTTCTGATGAATAGCTGCGTAGCCACTCATTCGTTTGCTTTTCAATGTCAGATACTTGCTTAGCTAAGGTATTACTTAGCCCTTCAAAAGATGCCTCAACACCACTTATAAACTCAATTTGATGTGTTTTCATTTCGCTAAAGCCACTTTGAGCTAATTTAGCTGTATTACCAAATTGCTCTGTTGTAGCAACAAGTGAGGTTTCGAGCCCTCTTAGCACTTTAGCTTGTTCAATTACGTGATTCGCTAATCCATCATTTTGAGCAGAAATACCTTTAATAGTGTCGGTCATATCAGCTAAGCGCGTATCAAACAGCTCTGTTGCTTTTAATAAATTGCCCGATAACACCCCAATTTGGTTTGCGCTATTACTTAGGTTTTGGCTACTTGTAGCAGATGACTCCGCAACCGTTTTAAGCTCCCCAATAACGTCTTTATGCTGTGCAATAACCGAGTCCATATGTGTTTGCGTACGTATTACAGCATCAGTCATCGAGGTAAGCATTTGGTCTTGTTGTGCTAGCCACTTACCTAACTGCGATTGTAATTGCTCACGATATTCTGAGTCACGCTTAGAGGCTTCAAGCTGTTGGCTGTTAATCAATGAGCCAAACGTTTCTTCAAGCGTCTTTTGGCGCTGTTCAGTGCTTTGCATAAAGCTTTGTAAACTTGTTTCAAGGCCACTAGTAAACGCCTGTTGCTGCGCCGTTGTTTTTTCGTTTTGGCTAGAAAGCTCATTAACAAATCCACGGTTCGATTCGCCCATAGCGCTTTGTACTTCGGCCATAGAGTCAGAAAGCTTATTAAGAGTTTGCGATTGCTCAGTTAACCAACCACCTAATACCGACTGTAAATTATCTACATGGTTTGCTTCACGTGTTGCTTGCGATTGCTGTTGCGATTCAATAGCCGTAAATAACTTTTGCTCCATAAGCTGTTGGCGTTCTTCGCTTTTGCTCAGCATTGCTTCGAGTTGCTGGTTAAATTGCGACGATGCACCGGCTTGTTGCTGGGCCATTAGCTCGGCTTGCTTACTACTTTGTTCAAGCACTGCACTCATTTGTCCGCTCAGGCTACTTACTGCCTCATGCATTTGCTCAGTCGACTTTTGTATAAGTTCACCCTGGCCTCTGCCTGCCGCTTGCATGCTTTCGGTAAAGTTACTAATTAAATGCTCCAGCACGCCGCTAGTTTGTTGGCTGGCATTACTCACTAACGACTGCATAGCAGGTGCCATTACATTATTAAGTGCATTGGTAAAGGCCTCTTGCATGTCTTTGTTCATGCCTGAAATAGTTTCTTGTAGGCGATCGCCAATACGCTCATGTAGCTCTTGTAAAGCCTCACTGCTGTCACTGGTGTTTTTAGAAATATCAACTAACGACTTTTCAGCAGGCAAACGAGGAAATAAAAAATCAATCTTCTGCTGAATCTTAACCACTTTCTTAATTATTCGGCGTTCTGTGTTTTTTTCATAAATATTAAGCAATAAGCTAAGCCCCACACCCCAAACAGAGGTTACAAATGCCATTGCGGCACCGTTAATCATGCTCGCAATACCCCCCTTAAGCGCCTCTATTTCGTTGCTTTCCATATGTAACCCTTTTAAGCCCATAGTTAAGCCTAAAAAAGTACCGAGTACACCAATTGCAGTTAAAAATGAGGGAGCTGCTGCTAGTAATCTATTTGAAGTGATACCCGAGGCAAGTGTTCTTGGGTTAAAAAAGTGCTCTGCATCTAAGGTGTTATATACGCCTTTTTCTCGGTGATCTAAAACCAAGCTTTCATCAAACTCACGCCAAAGGTTTTTGACTACGTCATCGTTTGATGATTTAGCTTTATCTCTAATATCAGCAATATTATCGTAAAGAGACTCTGTAGTTTGTTTTGCTACAATTTCTTCAACCTTTTTAATTGTTTTTTTACTGTTATGCTTTAGTAAAAGTACCCAACCAACAGCAAATACAAAAAGTAGTACCATAATAATTATAAATGAACGCCCTAACCATGCATTTGGCCATAATAAATCAGCGTTTAATAACAATCCTTCAAACATGCCTTACTCCTAATCCCTTAGTTTACGGGTAGTAATTACTTAATAAGTGGTTAATAGCTTATTTTTTACTTAATAATTAAAGTCATTAATAAACAAATATCTATCAGCTATTAGTTTTAATATATGAACACTTAGCTCTTTAGCGATTTCGGCTTGGGTTGGTTAAAAATAAGTTGGTGCCGTTGCTTTCATAGCGTTTGTTCCATACCAAATCAAAATAAATACGGTGGTTTAAACCTATTTTTGCCGCTTTACCTTTTAAAAAATTTTGTATATCTGCGTAGTGCTGGGCTGTCTCAATATCTTTATATGTAAAGCGGCGCTTGATACCTAAAGACTTAGCTTCTTCAGTGGTAAATATAAATTCAGACTGAAAAATTTGGCTATCAAGGGGTAATAATAGCCATGGTGTGGCGGTTTTTCTTGCTGGTGCAAAGCCTTCCCCCATAGCTACAAAGTGCTCAAATACAATATCAATGGGCTTTCGTATTTTATTAAACGACAACAATTGCGAAGGTTTAATGTTTTTACTCAGTTCAACTATTAGTTCACTACATAACTCGTTGGCAAGCTTGTTTAACTCTATTTCAGAAGTGAGATTATTGAGTGCGTGTATTAAATAATTTTTCTTTTTAGTTAACACATCTCTAAAGGTATGTGATGCGCCTAAGCAATTATTATTTTTGCGATGAAAGCCGCGATAGGTATTTGATCCTAAGCTTTTTAATACCAGTTCCTCGTAGCTGAGTAATGGCGAGGGTGTTAAAAACACCGTATCGCCCACTTCGTTCATGCGTTTTATTTGTCCCTGCATTTTTTATTTACCCTTGCGCGTGAAGTAAGTAGCTTGTTGAACAAACTGTACGTTGATTATGTTGTTATTTAATTCACGTTCTATCATGTAACATCCTTGTTATTATTTTTATAAATAGCGTTATAGTTCGCCTGCAAAGGCTTTTTGGCTTAATGAGTTAAAAGCACAATTAGCCTCTAGCAAGGATTCTTCCATCGCTAACATAGAACTTCGAACCTTAAATACTACATCATGATATTTTTGAACTAGCTTTTCATCCGGTACTAGTACTTCAAAGTTCTTAAGTTCTACCGGAGAAATATGCGGCACAGTAGTCTCTGTAGGACAACAGTGTTTTTCAAATGCACTAGATAAAATGCAAGAATATAAATAATCTGTATAGATTGCTTGTTTCGGTCTAATCCTCGCAACTCGTTGCACTAAGTATGTAGTTCGTTGATTCTCAGGGAATATACAGACTTTAAGACCACTCGAAATCCATGGACGATCCATCGCTAGAATCACATCACCCGAGTTAATAATATAGTTTTCTATTCCTTTTAATTTATCCCTATCCCAATATGCCGTATCTTTCCATTCAAAATAACCCGTTAAAGTATTAGCCCCCCTACAGAGCCTTACAGAATTTTCACTATCTTGAACATATTCTGCACTTTTAAAAGCATAGCCAGTAATTACATCTGACAACTCAGTTATGGCTGCCTTTTTAAATCCCTTTGGATTAGTAACAGGATCGCCGAACATGTCTAGGAATACACTGCGTAGGAAGTCGTCGGCGAGTTGAATGGCTTGTTGCCGTTTGCGACGGATGGCGTCGGCTTTATCTAAAATCGCGGCTATGCGCTTTTGCTCATCCAGTGGAGGGAGTGGGATTTCTAATTCCTTTATTTGTCCTAAACTTAAGTTTGAAATAGTTGCAGTAACTTTCTTACCACTAATTTGTCTGAGTGCATCATTTGTTGTTAACCAATGTAGCAGGTACCTTGGAAGTAACTTACTCTTATCAAACCTTAATATTGCAACAGCCTGATTGCAATTTGCTTCAGGGAAATCATCAGGAACAATAGCAACTCGACCAATTGTACCAGCTATGGTTATTAAGAAATCACCCGGCATTATCTTTGAGCGGTTTAGTGCATTATGAGTATCTTCACTAATATAAAGAATATCTTTTAAATGTACGCTTGATCCTGAGAGGTTTTGTATCCTTAAAAAAGGGACGCCCTCATCTTCAAATTTCATTCCAAGTGACGTTGGTGTTGTTCCTTTTGTTACAACACTGCATAGCTCGCCTAACTTTTTTCTGGTTGCTAGCTTACTCACAACATTTTCTCCAACGCTTTTAGGTCGTCAAGAATTTCATTTTCCAAGCTCACTAATTTACCTAAAATCTCTTTTGGCGGATCGTAGCTTTCTTCTTCGTATACCACTTCTTTGTAGCGGTTGATTGATAGATCGTATTTATTGCTGGCTATGTCATCTTTACTTACCCAAAAGGCTTTCTGGGTTTTGTCATTGCTATCACTTGTCGCGGTTGCTTTATCACGGGTTTTAAATTCGCTGATTAAGCTTGGTAAGTCGTTTGCTTTTATTGGCGTGCGCTTGTCATCCAAGCTAAAACCGTCGGCTTGTACGTCGTAAAACCATACATGGTCGGTGCTGCCACCTTTGGTAAAAATTAATATAGCGGTTGATACACCGGCGTAGGGTTTAAACACGCCACTTGGTAGTGAAATTACCGCTTCTAGCTGGTTGTTATCCACCAGCATTTGGCGCAGTTGTACGTGCGCTTTTGATGAGCCAAATAATACGCCGTCGGGCACGATAGTCGCAGATTGCCCGCCTACTTTTAACATGCGCTCAATAAGGGCAACAAATAGCAGCTCGGTTTTTTTAGTTTTTACTTTGCGTAATAACTCGGGGCATACGTCTTCTTCGTCTAGGCTGCCTTTAAATGGCGGATTGGCGAGTATTATGTCAAAGCCTTCTTTAGCCTTTTGCGGGTAGTGCTCTTTAAAGTTTTGGCTTAGGGTATCTTGATAATGAATGCCCGGTTGTTTAATGCCGTGCATTACTAGGTTCATGGCGGCTACGCGTAGCATGGTGGCGTCAAAGTCAAAGCCGTTGAACATGTGAGCATCTATGTGGCTGCGCTGCTCTGGGGTTATTAAATCACCTGAGTAGAGACAATTTTCGAGCGGTTTACCGCTGTCATCACATTGTACGTTGCCATCTACATCAAGCACAGGTTCGCGCTCTATGCCCTCGGCTGATGTGTATTTTTGTAATAGGTATTCGTAACTTACCGATAAAAAGCCACCAGTGCCGGTTGATGGGTCGCATATTTGGCTGGTGGTGCTTGGGTCCATCATTTCGACCATGGCGCGTATAATATGGCGCGGGGTTCTAAATTGGCCGTTAATGCCTGCGGTAGTAAGTTTGCTAAGCAAGTATTCGTACAAATCGCCTTTGGTGTCTGAGTTTTCAAGCGGAAGGTCGTTTACCATTTCAACGGCTTTTACCAATAAGCTTTGCTTTTGAATCATTAATTGCGCGTCTTTCATAAACTCATTAAATACCGCGCCTTCTGGCGATACGTCGTCTGAGGTTTTTGAAAAAAACGGAAACAGTTCATCTTTAACCAGTTTGTATAACTCTTCGGCCCCTAAATGGCGCAGGTTTTGCCAACGAATGTGTTGCTCGGCGTCGCTAAAGCGGCGGTTAAACGGCTGCTTAGTACGCGCACTTCGTTTTTCGTCGGCTTGCTCGTTCATGTCGAGCATACGGGCGTACATTAAAAAAGTAATTTGCTCTACTACGGTAAGCGGGTTAGTTATTCCGCCTGTCCAAAATTCTTCCCATAGTTTGTCTATTTTACTTTTTAAAGGTCCGGTTATCATTAATGTGTATCCTAGTTAGTGCTGTTTAAGCGCGTAGTAAATTACGCGCTTATAAAATTAAAGGTGTATTTGCTTTTCAACGCTTTGGGCTTTGTCGCCTAGTTTTACGTCAAACTGCTTAATAAATTGTTCTATTACGTCGGCTTGTTGCTGGCTAAATACGCCATCGAGCCCCATGTCGTGTATTTGTGTAAAAGGCGCATCGTAAAGCTGGGCTATTTCAATAGAGCCGTGTCGTATTAGGTGGTTTTTTAACATACCAATAAAGCGCTGTTGTTTGGCATTTACATGAGTGTGTATTTGCTGCACAAAGGTAGTAAAGCTCTGCTCTATGGCGTTTTTGTTCATGCCGACTATGGTACGCAATATTTTGTCGAGCGTCGCGGTTGATTCGGGAAAAAACTCTTTTAATGTATTTAAATCTACACTTGGGTTTTGCGTATGCACTAACGAGCTTAATTGCGCTAAGTCGGCTTCGGTTACTTGTTCGCCATTACGAATTTTTTTAAGTACGCTGTCGGTTTCAAATAACGGGGTGAGTGTTTTTTCAACCTCTTGTCGGTATATTTGATAATCAATAGAGACTATTTTTGTAAGCCTATCGGTTTCGTGTATTTGGTTTGCGTCTTCTTTTATATCGAGTATAAAGTCACTTTTTGGCGGTGTTATGTCTTTATTACGCAGGTGTATAATACTGCGTAAATTAATGCGGCTTTGCTCAAGCGCTGCATGGGTTAAATACTGCCAATATTGCTCGGTTTGTATTTCTGCTATTGCAGGTGCTTTGCTACGCACTTCGTTCAAGTGCATTTGTAGCGATTCAACTTTGTTCATTACATTTTGTTTAGCTAAATCAATTTGGCTTTCATCGGTAATTAACAGCGTTTGAATGGTGGTTAGCTCAGAATCAAATTTATAGGCTTCACTTTGCCCCATAATGTTACGCCATTGCATAAGCGGCGCTACTTCTTCTAGCAACGTTTGTACATCATCAGGAATAAACTGATTAAGGCGTTTTAGGTCTTTAAAGGTTTCGACCACTTGCCAGTTGTCGCGCACCGATATTGATTCCATTGGCAGTAAGCAAATATCGTCGTGAATTAATTTTATTGTTTGATCAAACACATCCATATTGGCTTTTTTAAGGGCGGTTTGTGCAAGGGTTACCCGCGCTTCAAATAGCTTTTGCAGTAACGATTTAGCTTGTTTTACGTCTTCTTCTTCTGGATTTTCATCAAAGTATTCAAAATTTGCCCAGTGGTCGAATATTAAAAAGTGAGTTTTGTGCTTACCTGAGCCATATAGGTTTTCGCATAAGCGTGTGCCACGGCCAATCATTTGCCAAAATTTTACTTTTGATTTTATGGGTTTGGCAAATACAAGGTTTACACATTCTGGTACGTCTATGCCGGTGTCGAGCATATCGACCGATACAGCTATGCGTACGCTGTTTTCGTCGCTTGATTTAAAGTCGTCTATTAGCTCTTCAGCGCGTTCGTACTTTGAGTGAATAACGCGGCAAAAATTAGCACCATGCTGCGGGTAAAGCTCGCTAAACAGCTGCGCCATTAATTCGGCGTGGGCTATGTTACGGGCAAATACTATTGTTTTACCAGGTAGCTGGCCGTCTTTGTCCCGCAGGCCTTTTTCCATTAGGTTACGTAGTATTAGCCTGTTGGTGTCTTTATTTTTAATGGCTTCGTCTATTTGTTTTGCATCAAAGTCGAGCTCGTTCGGATCAATGCCTTGCTCTTCTAATTGGGCTATTTGCTCATCGGTTAGGTTGTCTTTTTTAATGCCTTCGCGCAAAAACTGTGTGGTGTAACTTACAATTTTGTAGGGGACTAAGTTGCCTTGTTCTATGGCGTCTTCAAGCGGGTAATTGGCTGTTGGCATTTTGTAATCACAGTTAAATAAATCACAGGTTGAGCGCGATACCATTTCTACCGGCGTGGCGGTTAAGCCCACTTCTAGCGCGTCAAAGTATTTAAAAATATCACCATAAATATTGTAAATTGAACGGTGCGATTCATCGGCTACTATTAGGTCAAAGTGACCTACGTCGTACTTATTCATTATACGCAGCATGCCTGGGTAGGTTGCTATAAATACACGCGCACTCGCTGCGGTGTTTTTAGCGCTTTTACCTACAATGTGTACTGGCTCTTTGGTATGCTCGGTAAAGGCATTACCTGCTTGTTTACGTAGCTCTTTTCGGTCACATAAAAACAGTACGCGCTTAGCCCAACCTGCATCGAGCAGCCGTTTGGCAAGGGCAATAGATACGCGTGTTTTACCCGTGCCGGTTGCTTGCACAATAAGCGCTTTGCGGTGTTTATCACTAAAGCGCTCACACACACGGGTTATGGTTTCCATTTGATACAAACGCCCTGCTACTGCGGTATCTATTGGCGTGGTGTTTAGCTCTTTTTTAAGCGTGCGTTGCTTTATTAAGTACTGCAGGGAATCTTTTGAGTAGTAACCGTATAAACCTCGGCTGTTATAACCTTGCGCGTCGTCTAGAATTTTTATATCCCAACCGTTCGAGTAAAAAATAACGGGCCGTTGCCCAAATTGCTTTTCGAGCGCGTTGGCATAAAGCGTTGCTTGCTGGCGGCCTTTTTCGATGTTTTCGCGGGTGCGTTTGGCTTCTATTACAGCAAGTGGCTTTCCGTCGTCATCCCATAATACGTAATCAACATAGCCTATACCTGTTGTTGTAGGTTGATCTGTTACTTTTACTTCTTTGCCAACGTCTTCTGTTGATTTGTCGTCAAGTGCTACATTCCAACCTGCATTACGCAGGTCTAAGTCGATAATACGCTTACGGGTTTCATCTTCGTTAAAGTTAAAACTTGAGTTAACAATTTGCTCATTTCGCGTTTTAACCTGGTTAAGCTTTTCTGCATCAATAGTTTGTTTTAGTTTTGCTGTTTGCTGCTGGGCTTGTTTTTGTGCAAGCTCTGCGGCTTCTAGTTCGTCAAGTGCGCGTTTTAAACGGGCTTGATTTTCGGCTAGCTGCTGAGTGAGTTGTTTGTTCTTTTTAGCAAACTGGGCATCACTTTGATTAGTTGGCTGTGTTTGCTCAGGCGCTTTAAACTCTGGGCATTCTTGTTGCGTACCATTGGCATAAGCCATAAACAAATAAGAGGCTACAAAGTAGCTTTCTTTTAATATCCAAATAGCTTGTTGTTGATCTACTTTGCCTTCATGCGCGGCTTGGTTGCCGCTTTTACGTATGGCATGGAGCTTATCGGTAATTAAACGCGGGACTGCGCTGGTAAAGTCGTCGGCGGTGAGTTTGTCGAAAATGTTAGACGTTGGTAAAACAGGTAAGCGAAGTTCTTTATATAAGTAGCCTACTACTTTTTCGGCAAAGCAACGCAGCTTAACCAGTGAGCTTTGCGGATCGGTAATCGCATAGTCTTCTGCAAAAGCGGCTAACTGGTGTAGCTCTGGCCACTTAGATTGAATATGTTCAAAGTTCATTGATTGCTTCATTCCTGATTACTTCCTTATCAACTAATTTACCATGCGTTATTATTTTTATGCGTTTGCAAGCTTGCGAATATTAAGCCGTTATATTTATTTTTATATTATGTGTTACTGCACTTAACCAGTAGCTTGTTTCAAAGCTTTGGTTATTGGAGTCAATCGCTATTTTTTTAGCAAGCTCGTTGGGTAACACCTTATTTATTTTACTCTTTATGCGGCTGCAAGTTTGCTGCACAAAGGTTTTTTCCATTACCTTTAAATTACTGTGAAAACCATCTCTAAAATCTTCGGGCTCTATGCCAAACGTATCGCGGAATATACGTAAATCACTACTATTTTGCTGTAAAAGCATGAGATATTCTTTGCTGTAACGCAAAGACTCTTCAAAATCACGACCCACAACTAGCTTTTTATGTTCACTTTGGCTGTATTGGTTTAACCATAAATAAAAAGCGGTTTCTTTTGCGGTAAGTTTAATTTCTATACCTGCAAAGGTGAGCGTTTTTGCTTTTGCGTTTACTTCAAGGGTTAAATCTTTTTTATGAGCTGAGTTTAAGCTTGCTACTGTTTGGCTAAATGATGCACTTTGCATATTTGCAATGAGGGTTTCGTCGATAGATTGGCGCATTCGTACAAAGGGTATTTCGGCAAGGGTTACATTTGCATTAATACAGTTTACTTGCGTGCCATTTTTACCATCAATAATGTGGTCGTAAGGTGTTGGGTAGTAAAAGTCTCTAACAAATTCAAATTCGTTATTCACAAATACATGACTGAGCGAATCTTGCTCGCGACCCAATAATGACATGGCATAACCTAAATAAAACGCCATTGTTTTACGCCCACCAGCAATAGACGCATGAATACTAATATCGTTTTTATTGGTGAGTTCAAACACTTTACGCGTAATAAAGTCGGCCATGTAAGTTTGTTCTATTTCAGATTTAGCATCATTAATAGGTTGGCCTTTGTCATCTTCTATTAGCCATATGTTTTCATCGGGAAGTTTAATGTTGGGAAGTTTATAATCTGCTATTAGTTTAGCTAAATGACCTTGCTCAAATAATCCATTAGTAAGCATTGGCTTTGTGCTTTTTGTAGTAATAACAAAAATCTCTTCGGGAATAGGCTTACCCTGCTGATAAAGTGCAAAAAGAGTTTCGGTTAATACTTGTGGGCTTGCACCAGTAACTATTAGTAGTACATTCTTCATCAACGATCCTTTTGTATGAGGAGTCTGCATAATACATAAATTACATAGTTAATGAAACTTGTTTAAGCTCAGTGAATTAGAGGCCTAATTACTTAGCTTTAAACTACTGTGTATAAACAACGATAGCTTTAATTTAATAACTCTTTAATCAACACAGAACCTAATTGCCGTGTATTAAATGGATTTCCGTTGCCATTTAATATTGAAACCCCTAACTCTTTAGCAATATCACGTAAGTAAGGCTTACTTGGTGTTACAAGCTCGTCATTTAAAAACACCTCTATGGTCCCGTTTTCAAGCTCTACCAATTTGTAGTTATTCCATGTTGCTTCTTTTACGCTTAGTAATATACGTGGTTTAAATGGTGGATTTATTAACTTGCTCATTGTAATACAGCTTTTACCCGTTGCTACATCACTCATTAGTAATCTAGCTTGCTCAACTGGCAGGTCTAACAAAGTTTCAACTTGCATTTCATCTGTATTGATTCTTAAAATAATTATGCGATCGACCAAGCCTAAGGTATTAGTGTTAAAGCTAATATGGCCGCCTGTATGCATCCTACCTGTTGTTTTAACTGATATACGCTCGCCTGTGCTTGATACTACATCATACCCCGCTTGGTTAACCTCTGTTGCCATACGTCCATTCGTTATAAGTGCAGCGTAGAGCTCCCCTATTCTACCGGTTAAATGTCTTAGCTCTGTTGCAGGCACATCCCAGCTTAACTCCCTTTCTAGCCAGCTCATTGCCTCACCAAGTGATTGAATGATTTGCATTTGTGTTAAAGCCATTTTATATCCTTATTTTTATTCTCTTCTAACCAACTTTTAAAAGGTGCTTATGCCCTGTTACCGACAGTGTACCCTGAGATGCTTTGCTTATATGGTCGCTCCACCAATTCATTAGCTCTCTGCGTTTTTCTATGTATTCAGCTCTATTATAAGCAGAACGAACTTGGTTTTTATCTACATGCGCAAGTGCGGCTTCTATCACATCTGGGTTAAACTCATGCTCATTTAATGTTGTACTTCCAAGCGAACGTAAGCCATGACTTACTAACCTACCTTCAAACCCCATACGTTTTAGAGCCATATTAGCTGTTTCATTGTTGATATGATTTCTGGGGTTTCTGTCTGACGGAAAAACAAACTCTCTGTGCCCTGAAATTGGTTTTATTGCCTCCAATAACTCTAAAGCCTGTTTTGATAAAGGAATGACATGCTCTCTGCGTTTTTTCATGCGTTCAGGGGGTATAGTCCAAAGTTTATTACCAAAATCGATTTCATCCCATCGAGTACCGGCAGCTTCACCTGGGCGCGTAAGTGTATGTAACTGCCATTCAATTAAAAAACGAGTTACGCGCTTAATTGATGCTATAGCAAGTGTTTGCACTAATTCAGGCAGCTCTTCTGGTTTTAACGAAGGCATGTTTTGTTTTTGCGGCTTTTTGAAAACCTCACTAATCCCTGCAAGTGGATTAGCATTAATGTAACCACTATTAACTGCGTGTATCATGATCTTTCTTAAATACAGGCATAGCCGCTTAACTGTCTCTAAGGTTCCTTTTGCTTCTATGGGTTTTAAAATCTTAATCACTTGTGGTGCATTGATTTTACCAATGGGGTATTTGCCAATAACCGATAAAATATGCTTGTTTAACGATCGCCAAATATCTTCACCATAGTCTTTGGTTAAACTTTGTTTTTTAACCTCAAACCACTCTAAAGCGACTTTATTTAGCGTTAACTCTTCTTGTGCTCGTTTAAAAGCTAAGGTTTCGTCTCTATGTTCTTTAGGGTCAGTCCCTAGAGCAACCAACTCCCTGGCTTCTTGCGCTAGCTTTCTAGCATTAACAATTGATATATCGGGATACTTACCTAAGCCCATGTTAATACGCTTTTTTGTAATTGGATGATAGTAGTTAAAGTTCCAGAGCTTAGAACCACTCTTTCTAACTTTTACTTGTAGGCCATTACCATCAGATAAAATAAGATCTTTATCCTCTGCTTTTACTTTCTTTAGCGCTGTATCGGTAAGTTGCTTCGCTGATCTTGCCATAAAAAATGAACCCTACTCCAATTTAGTATTCTTTATTATGGCAGTTTATTAAAGGAATACCATATTAGATACTAAAGCTTTGAGCTTGGGTGAAACAGGATGGGACGAGATGATACACTAAGTTATTGATTTTACTTTATTACAGGCACAAAAAAGGACGTCCTGAGACGTCCTAATATTGAATAATGGTGGAGGGAGAGGGATTCGAACCCTCGTTAGGGATAAACCTAAACACACTTTCCAGGCGTGCGCCTTCAGCCACTCAGCCATCCCTCCACGGTGCTGCAATTGTGTAATGCAACAGCGCGCTATAGTATGAAATAGACCCTTAAGGTGCAAGGCATTTTTAAATTTGGGCCTTTAAATGCTTACTAATCAAGCAACACTTACCTATAGGCACAAAAAAACGGCTAAATCTAAGACTTAACCGTTTTTAATTTATACTTTAAAAGTTACTTAGCCATGCTCGCAGTAAACTCAAGCATGCGATTTAAGGATTTAAGAGCGCCTTCGCGTAAATCCATATCAACGAATACTTCTTTGCCTTTAGGACTTATGAGGGCTTCTTCAATCGCTTTTAAGCCATTCATTGCCATCCAAGGGCAATGTGCGCAACTTTTACATGAAGCGCCCTCACCTGCCGTAGGAGCCGCAAAAAACTCTTTATCTGGACATAGTTGCTGCATTTTATAAAAGATGCCGCGATCGGTTGCTACAATAAACTTTTTGTTGTCCATTGTTTGCGCTGCTTTGATTAATTGGCTCGTAGATCCAACCGAATCGGCAAGAGCAACTATTTCTGCTGGTGACTCAGGATGAACTAATACGCCTGCATCTGGGTGTAGCGCTTTCATGTCTTTAAGTGCTTTTGTTTTAAACTCGTCATGTACAATACATGCGCCATTCCACATAAGCATATCAGCACCGGTATTTTTTTGAATATAACTACCAAGGTGCTTATCTGGGCCCCAAATGATTTTTTCGCCTTGCTCATCGAGGTGCTCTACTATTTCAAGTGCACAGGATGAAGTTACAATCCAATCTGCACGTGCTTTAACAGCCGTAGAGGTGTTTGCATATACAACTACTTTACGATCAGGGTGCTGATCGCAAAACGCAGAGAACTCATCTATCGGGCAGCCAATATCTAACGAACATGTTGCTTCAAGCGTTGGCATAACAACCGTTTTATTTGGCGTTAAAATTTTGGCTGTTTCGCCCATGAATTTTACGCCCGCAACAATAATCATATCTGCATCGTGACGTGCGCCAAAACGCGCCATTTCTAGCGAGTCGGCAACGCAGCCGCCGGTTTCTTCAGCAAGTGCTTGAATTTCAGGATCGGTATAATAATGGGCAACAAGTACTGCATTTTTATCTTTTAGTAATTGTTTTATACGCGCTTTATATTCGCCTTGCTCGTCTTGTGTTAACGGTGCTGGCTTAGGGGGAAAAATATAACCTTCAGGCATAATAGTTTGAGCTAGACTCATGTTCTCGACCACTTATCTACAGTGCATTAATTAGGGCGAATTATACGAGAATATGAAAGCAAATAACAGCGAACTAGTAAGGCTGTTTATAAAAAATAAAGTGGGAAATTAAAAAAGAATATAAAGGAAAGTATTAGAGAGTGGTGGGTCATGATGGATTTGAACCATCGACCAATTGATTAAAAGTCAACTGCTCTACCAACTGAGCTAATGACCCGCTCTAATATAAATCTGCTTTGTAAAAAGCTTGCGTAAATCCGCCGATTAAACTGTCATAGAATGGTGGGTTATGATGGATTTGAACCATCGACCAATTGATTAAAAGTCAACTGCTCTACCAACTGAGCTAATAACCCGCTCTATGCACTTATTCAATTAAGAATGAAGCTTACGTATATCCGCCGACTGATACCAAACACTATTCATAAGGAATAAAGAATGGTGGGTCATGATGGATTTGAACCATCGACCAATTGATTAAAAGTCAACTGCTCTACCAACTGAGCTAATGACCCGCTCTTATATAACTTTTCATAGAATGGTGGGTTATGATGGATTTGAACCATCGACCAATTGATTAAAAGTCAACTGCTCTACCAACTGAGCTAATAACCCGCTCTATGCACTTATTCAATTATGAATGAAGCTTACGTAAATCCGCCGATTGATGCCAAACCGTATTCACAAGGAATAAAGAATGGTGGGTCATGATGGATTTGAACCATCGACCAATTGATTAAAAGTCAACTGCTCTACCAACTGAGCTAATGACCCGCTCTATTGTTACGTTTAAATGTAACTTACTACTTTGCGTAAATCCGCCGATTGGAACCAGTCACTATTCACAAGGAATAAAGAATGGTGGGTTATGATGGATTTGAACCATCGACCAATTGATTAAAAGTCAACTGCTCTACCAACTGAGCTAATAACCCATTCCAGTTGCTAACTTATTACTAAGTTAAAGCTTACGTAAATCCGCCGATTGATGCCAAACCGTATTCACAAGGAATAAAGAATGGTGGGTCATGATGGATTTGAACCATCGACCAATTGATTAAAAGTCAACTGCTCTACCAACTGAGCTAATGACCCGCTCTGACGTTGCGTTTTATAACAACTTAGTATTCTACGTAAATCCGCCGATAAAAGACCATTCAAAGAATGGTGGGTTATGATGGATTTGAACCATCGACCAATTGATTAAAAGTCAACTGCTCTACCAACTGAGCTAATAACCCGCTCTTTTTGTCGCATTTCGAGTGGGGTAACCATTCGTTTGCTGCGGGCGCTTATAATACTTATTTATAAAATGAGTGCAACCGAAATTGTCTCTTTTTTTAAGTTTTTATGTCTAGATGCACAAAATTAAACCGTTTGTGCTCAAACTACATGCAAATCCAAGATTCTTCGAGAGTTTCCATGTAGTTTGCTCGCCTTAACTAAAAATTTAGTCGCTAGTTACCTAAACGATCAGTCGCTAGTTTTGCAGCGGTTGTACTTGGGTATTGATTGATAAGATCACTCAATATTTTTTGTGCTTGCTCCGCCGAACCTTGATCTTGTAAAAGTGTACCTAACTTTAGCATTGCATCTGGACGTTTGTTAGAATTTGGAAATTCGTTAACAACGACTTTAAAGTGCTCTACCGCTTTTACACCATCATTCTTAATTGTAAGCAACTGCCCTAACCAATAATGCGCATTAGATGCATATACAGAGTTTGGGTACGTAGTTAAAAACGTTTGAAATTCAGGGATCGCTTGATCGTAGCGTTTATCTTTCATTATTAACGCAACAGCGCGCTCATACGCTTCGTTTTCAGATAAGTCACTGCTATAGGTCTGTGCGTCGTTTGGCTGTGCCTGATCGGCTACCGGAGCTGCTGGCTGTGTATAAGCTTGGCTCACGCGGTTTTCGATTTCTTGGTACAACTCACGCTGACGCTGCAGTACTTTTTCAAGCTTGTAGCTTTGCTCTTCTGTTACACCTCGAATTTGGCTTACTTCGTCTTGTAATAAGTTGAGCTGTTGTTGTAACTCTACTTGCAAAAAGTTACGCGACTGCATCATATTTTCAAGTGACGCTAATCGCTTCTCAATACTTGATTGTGAACTCGCAGCTTCTGAAACAGGAGCGGGAGCAG
>NZ_AUTI01000454.1:0-26213 GCF_000497995.1 Pseudoalteromonas sp. TB25 | reverse complement strand
GGCTCGGGTACTCGCTTATATCCGCTTACAAAAGTAGTAAGTAAACAACTAATGCCAGTTTACGATAAACCGATGATTTTTTACCCGGTATCTACTTTAATGATGGCGGGTATTACCGAAATTTTAATTATTTCGACCCCCGCTGAATTACCTCGCTTTAAAGAGCTACTAGGCGATGGTAGTGCATGGGGTATAACGTTTGAATACAAAGAGCAACCAAGTCCAGATGGCCTAGCGCAAGCATTTTTATTAGCTGAAGACTTTTTACAAGGCCAATGCGCGGCACTTGTGCTTGGCGACAACCTGTTTTACGGTCACGATTTATCTTTATCACTACAAAATGCAACTGAGTGCGAGCAAGGTGCTACAGTGTTTGGTTACCATGTTTCAAACCCTAAATCGTATGGTGTGGTTGAATTTGACCAAAACGGCAAAGCCATTTCAATAGAAGAAAAGCCAGATAAACCTAAATCTAACTACGCTGTACCAGGGTTATACTTTTTTGATAGTCGCGTAGTGGAGTTTGCTAAAAATGTAAAACCCTCTGAGCGAGGCGAGCTTGAAATTACCGACGTAATAGACCAATACCTCGCTAATAAAGAGCTAAACGTAGAAATAATGGGCCGTGGCACAGCTTGGTTAGATACAGGTACGCTAGATGATTTACTAGATGCCGCTAACTTTATTCGCGCAATAGAAAAACGCCAAGGCTTAAAAATTAACTGCCCAGAAGAAATAGCCTACCGCATGGGTTACATAAATGCAGAACAGCTTAAAAAGCTAGCAAAGCCGCTTAAAAAATCAGGCTATGGCAAGTACTTATTATCGCTTTTAGATCAAACTGTATTTTAATAGGCATTAAAATGAAATTTATTGAAACTAGCATCCCTGATGTAAAAATTATTGAGCCACAAGTATTTGGTGACGAGCGCGGTTTTTTTATGGAAACTTTTCGCACAGAGCTATTTAACCAACACTGTGGCGAGCGCACTTTTGTGCAAGAAAACCATAGCAAATCGGCGCACGGTATACTGCGCGGCTTACACTATCAAACACAAAATACCCAAGGTAAATTGGTACGTGTAACGCAAGGTGAAGTATACGACGTAGCAGTAGATATGCGCCAAAGTTCGCCAACCTTTGGGCAGTGGGTAGGTGTGTTGCTTTCGGCTGAAAATAAACGCCAACTTTGGGTGCCAGAAGGATTTGCACACGGTTTTTATGTAACAACAGAAACTGCCGAATTTGTATATAAATGTACCGATGTTTATAACCCAAATGTTGAAGTATCAATAAAGTGGGACGACCCAACTCTAAATATTGATTGGCCACTAGTTGAAGGTAAGTTACCGCAGCTATCAGCTAAAGACGAAGCCGGCCTTAGCTTTAAAAACGCCCCAAAATTTTAATAGCCCAAATTAAGTACTCATTATGAAAATATTAGTAACAGGTAAAAATGGCCAACTAGGCTCAGAGTTAAAAAAAACCTGCCCAAGCAATGTAGAGCTAATATGCTTCGGCTCAAAAGAGCTTGATATTAGTAATGCCGAACAGGTAAACGAGTTACTAATAACACACTCGCCAGATATAGTTATTAATGCTGCAGCTTATACAGCGGTTGATAAAGCCGAAACCGATACCGATACAGCCTATGCTGTAAATGAGCAAGGTGCAGCTAATTTAGCAAATGCATGTAAAAATATTGACGCAAAGCTTATACATATATCTACCGACTTTGTGTTTGATGGCACAAGCACTATGCCTTATACCGCAAGCGATGCAACAAATCCCTTGGGCGTTTATGGCGCGTCTAAACTAGCTGGTGAGCAGGCTATTAATGAAATTTTAGGCTCGCAAGCAACTATAGTGCGTACCGCGTGGGTTTATTCTGTTTTTGGTAATAACTTTGTAAAAACAATGTTACGATTAATGGCAGAAAAAGAACAGTTAGGTATAGTAGGCGACCAAGTTGGTACGCCAACGTGGGCGGCAGGTTTGGCGAATATGCTATGGGCTTTAGTAGCTAAAGCAAGCAGTGAGCAAGTTTTAAATACTGAAAATAAAGCAACTATTTTAAATTGGACCGATGCGGGTGTTGCTTCGTGGTACGATTTTGCAGTAGCAATACAAGAGCTTGCAATTGAGCAAGGGCTATTAACTAAATCAATACCTATTAGTGCAATACCAGCAGCAAGCTACCCAACACCAGCTAAACGCCCTGCATTTAGCGTGTTAAATAAAGCCCAGGCTGAAGAAATAAGTGGCGTAAAAACAGTTCACTGGCGCGCACAATTAAAAGCAATGCTAACAGAGCTAAAACTTAACCAATAGGTTAATTTTATAGGTGAGGTTTTGTACCTCCCAATAAAGTGATTAAGTGATTATTATCACCACAGAGAACACAGAGAACACAGAGAAGTGAAGGAGAAAAGCTAATAACTTCTCCGTGTAGCGCGCAGCGCCTCTGTGCCCTCGGTGGTAAAAATGTTTTGTAGGTGAGGTTTTATACCTCGCTTATAGAGTAAGTAATTAAGATATTATTATCACCACAGAGAGCACAGAGAAGTGAAGGAGAAGAGCTAATAACTTCTCTGTGTAGCGCGAAGCGCCTCGGTGTTCTCGGTGGTAAAAATGTTTTGTAGGTGAGGTTTTATAATACCTCGCTCATAAAGTGATTAATCACCACAGAGAAGACAAAGAGAAGTGAAGGAGAAGAACTAGTAACTTCTCCGTGTAGCGCGCAGCGCCTCTGTGCCCTCGGTGGTAAAAATGCTTTGTAGGTGAGGTTTTATACCTCGCTAAGAAAGTGATTAAGTGATTAATCACCACAGAGAACACAGAGAAGTGAAGGAGAAAAGCTAATAACTTCTCCGTGTAGCGCGAAGCGCCTCGGTGTTCTCGGTGGTAAAATTATTTTTGTAGGTGAGGTTTTATACCTCGCTCATAAAGTGGTTAAGAGATTATTATAACCACAGAGAACACCGAGAAGTGAAGGAGAAGAGCTAGTAACTTCTCCGTGTAGCGCGAAGCGCCTCTGTGTTCTCGGTGGTAAAATACGGGTTTATATTTATTTAGGTGCTAAATCGATTCTAAGGGCGCTATTTATGGAAGATTTGGTAACTCAAACTGTGATTGGTTGCGCTATTGAAGTACATAAAACACTTGGTCCTGGTTTATTAGAATCTAGTTATGAAAATTGCTTACTTTATGAGTTACAGCAAGCTGGTTTGTTACCTATGAATCAAGTTGCATTACCGATTAGCTATAAAAGTATAAGTATAGATGCAGGGTATAGGTTAGACATATTGATACCTGAAAAATTGATTATTGAATTAAAAGCTGTTGATAAACTGCTGCCTATTCATTCAGCTCAGCTTATAACTTATTTAAAGTTAACAGGCATAAAAACTGGGCTATTAATTAATTTTAATCAGGTCCGGTTGCTTGACGGGCTGAAACGTATTAGCGTGTAAAATCCGCTCTCCAGCCGGTAAGCTAGGAGAAGTGAAGGAGAAGAGCTAATAACTTCTCCGTGTAGCGCGCAGCGCCTCTGTGCTCTCGGTGGTAAAATTGTTTTGGGCTAAAGCTCATAAAGTGATTAAGAGATTATTATCACCACAGAGAACACAGAGAAGTAAAGGAGAAGAGCTAGTAACTTCTCCGTGTAGCGCCTCTGTGCTCTCGGTGGTAAAAATGTTTTGTAGGTGAGGTTTTATACCTCGCTTATAGAGTAAGTAATTAAGATATTATTATCACCACAGAGAGCACAGAGAAGTGAAGGAGAAGAGCTAGTAACTTCTCAGTGTAGCGCAAAGCGCCTCGGTGCTCTCGGTGGTAAAAAATGCTTTGTAGGTGAGGTTTTATACCTCGCTCATAAAGTGATTAAGAGATTATTATCACCACCGAGAAGACAAAGAGAAGTGAAGGAGAAGAGCTAGTAACTTCTCAGTGTAGCGCAAAGCGCCTCGGTGCTCTCGGTGGTAAAAAATGCTTTGTAGGTGAGGTTTTATACCTCGCTTATAGAGTAAGTAATTAAGACATTATTATCACCACCGAGAAGACAAGGTGAAGTGAAAGAGAAGATCTAATAACTTCTCCGTGTAGCGCGCAGCGCCTCGGTGTTCTCGGTGGTAAAATTGCTTTGGGCTAAAACTCATAAAGTGATTAAGAGATTATCATCACCACCGAGAAGACAAAGAGAAGTAAAAGAGAAGAGCTAATAACTTCTCCGTGTAGCGCGAAGCGCCTCTGTGCCCTCGGTGGTAAAATTGTTTTGGGCTAAAGCTCATAAAGTGATTAAGAGATTATTATCACCACAGAGAACACAGAGAAGTGAAAGAGAAGAGCTAATAACTTCTCCGTGTAGCGCGCAGCGCCTCGGTGCTCTCGGTGGTAAAAATGTTTTGTAGGTGAGGTTTTATACCTCGCTAATAAATAGATTAATCACCACAGAGAATACACAAAATAAATAGAAGTGATTGCAGGCGCTTAGCTTGCTGGTGTTATTAAGCTTCTTGGTTATAAAAATATTTTGTAAGTGAGGTGTAAACCTCACTTTTTAGGCGAGTAAAGTAATTATTATTACTAAATAAAATACATAAAAGGTCATAATAAATAGCCTTTTATTACCTTACTATTTAGTAAACAACAATTTGTAGTCTTACGGCTTACAGCTTACGACTCGTAACGATGACATAAGGCGTAAAGCCAAAATTTGTAAAATGGAATAACAGATGACAGTAAAAAATTTATTAGTAACCGGCGGTGCAGGTTTTATAGGTGCCAATTTTGTACATTACTGGTTAGCACAAAACCCTCAAGACAAAGTAATAGTGCTAGACGCACTTACTTATGCTGGTAACAAAGCCAATCTAGACAGTGTAGCAAACAACCCAAATATGACCTTTGTACACGGCGATATTTGCGATACAGCGTTAATCGAAAACCTAATCGACACTCATCAGTTAAACACTATAGTACACTTTGCAGCAGAGTCGCATGTAGATCGCTCAATAACAGGGCCCGACGCCTTTATTGAAACAAATATACTAGGTACATACAGCTTATTAAAAGCAGCTAAAAAAAAGTGGATAGACGANCAAAAGCCGCTGGTAACGAGCCTTTAGCGCATCGCTTTCATCATGTAAGCACCGACGAAGTGTACGGTACACTAAGCGCAACCGATCCTGCGTTTACTGAAGAAACAGCCTACGCACCAAATTCACCATATTCTGCATCAAAAGCAGCAAGCGATCACTTAGTGCGTGCTTATCACCATACGTATGGGCTTGAGGTTACTACATCAAACTGTTCAAACAACTATGGGCCGTTTCACTTTCCTGAAAAACTAATACCACTTATTGTTACAAATATATTAAACGACAAGCCTTTACCTGTGTATGGCGATGGCCAGCAAATTCGTGATTGGCTATACGTAGAAGATCACGCACGCGGTATAGAGCTTGTACTTAAAAAAGGTCGTATTGGCGAAAACTACAACATTGGTGGCAATAACGAATGGGCCAATATAGATATAGTAAAACTAGTATGTAAAGTAATGGGCGAAAAGTTTGCTACAAACCCAGAGCTTGCAAAACGTTTCCCTAATGCTAAAGCTGCTATGGAAAATAACGTTGAACAATTAATAACATACGTTACAGACCGCGCAGGGCACGACCGCCGTTATGCAATTGATGCAACTAAAACAAATAACGAGCTAGGTTATGTACCAGCAGAGAGCTTTGAAACAGGTTTTGCTAAAACACTTGACTGGTATTTAGATAACGAAGCTTGGTGGACTCCATTGCTAGGAGCTAAGTGATGTTTAAACGTAATAAAGCCGTAAAACCAACTTTTAATGTAGATCTACCAGCAGTGTTTGTTGATGGCTTGGTTGATGGTCAGTTAAAAGGTTGGGCACAAAAAGCAGACACTGTAATAATTTCATTAGCTGGTGAGAAGTTAGCCGAGGTAACCTGCCAAGATTTTAGACAAGATTTAGAAGGGGTATTAGCTGATCCAAACTCAAGCTTTAACTACACGTTAACTAAAGCTGAAATAAAAAAAGAATGGCGCCACCTCACAACACTTGTTATGAAAGCTGAGTTTATAGTAAATGGGCATATAGACGAAGTAGCAGAATGCATACTAAGTGTTGAGCAGCTAGCAGAACAACTAAATTTTAAAATAGTCTCTACTTCTACACAGTATAGTTTTGACGGGCTTATTGAAGGTACTATTGTAGGTTGGTGTGATGAAGCTGATTATGTTGACTTATATATTGAGCATGAACACATAACAAGTAGTCCTTGTAATGTCGAACGTTCAGACCTATCTGAATTAATTGAAAATACGAAATGTGGTTTTAACCATGTTGTTAATGGTAGCTATATTAAACCGCATTGGTTTTTAAAAGATAATCTTTTACTAAAAGCTGTATTTAAACAAAATGAAAATGATGCTGTTTTAGAACAAAAAACAATTTCAATTAAAAGCTCAGAGCTACTTGCCGCGGTAAAAGTTATTGGCGAGTTTCCTATTACTGATATAGCAAAAGCAATAGAAGAGTCGCATTTGTGGGATGAGGGATATTACTTTGGTCAGTTAGACGTTAATGAAGTATGTCATACCAATAGGTTACATGACTTTATAATTAAAGGTGTTATGAGTGGTAAAAATCCTAATCCACATTTTAATACCTATTACTACTTAGCTACTAACCCCGATGTTGCAGAAAATGGTATTAACCCTTTTTATCATTACATTGCAATTGGTGAAAAAGAAGGTAGACGCCCTGTACCTTATTTTAGCCCGAAACTGTATTTAGAGCTAAACCCTGATTTAGAGGGGTGGGATGCACCTCTACTTGCTCACTTAATAATGGCGGGTTTAAATGAGGGACGTATTTACAATGAATACGTGCAACCTAAAGCGGACCAAACTAATGCTGATCCTTACCAAGCATGGCGCTTAAATAACGAAAAAGATAACTTTTTAGAAATTCAGAGTAATTTAGCACAGTTTAAACACCAGCCAACCATTTCGATAGTAGTACCTGTTTATAACCCAGATAAAGAGTTGCTTATTGAATGTATAGAATCAGTGCGTAAGCAATCATATACAAATTGGCAACTGTGTTTAGCCGATGATTGCTCACCGCATGAGCACGTTAGAGAAGTTTTAGAATATTACCAAAGCTTAGACTCAAGAATTAGTGTGGTGTTTAGAGAACAAAACGGCCATATTTCTCAGGCAAGTAATAGTGCACTTGAAGTAGCAACCGGAGAATGGGTTGCATTACTAGATCACGATGACGAGCTAAGCCAGCATGCCTTATATGAAGTTGTTAAGGTACTTAACGAAAAGCCAGAAACATTATTTATCTACAGCGATGAAGATAAAATAAATGAACAAGGCAATCGATGCGACCCTCACTTTAAATCAAGCTGGAATTTAGATTTACTGTATAGTCAAAATTACGTATCGCACTTAGGTGTGTATAAAACAGATATAATAAGTAAAATTGGTGGCTTTAGAAAAGGCTACGAAGGAAGCCAGGATTACGATTTACTATTACGTTACTCGCGTGAAATAGATCATAAAAAAATTGTGCACATACCTAAGGTGCTTTACCACTGGCGCATGGTAGAAGGCTCCACTGCTTTAGGTCATGGTGAAAAATCATACACTACAGAGGCAGGCATAAAAGCGCTTGAAGACCACTTCAAAGTACTCAATAAAGCGGTAACTGTTGAGCAAGGTAAGCACGCTAATATATATAAAGTTAACTGGCCTGCCACTGATCCACAGGGGGATGAACCATTAGTTTCATTAATAATTCCAACTTATAATGGTTACGAAATTACCAAACAAGCAATAGACTCAATTTTGGATAAAACTACCTACCAAAATTATGAAATTTTATTGGTTGATAACAACTCAAACGACCCCACAGCCTTAGAATATTTTGTAGAGCTGGATAAGCACGAAAAAGTAACCGTTTTACGCTACCCTTATCCATTTAATTATTCTGCTATTAATAACTTTGCCGCTAAGCAGGCTAAAGGTGAAGTAATTGGCTTAGTAAACAATGATATAGAAGTCATAAATCCTGAATGGTTAACCGAAATGACCTCCCATGCGCTGCGTGAAGATGTTGGGTGTGTAGGAGCTAAGTTATATTTTCATAATGATACCATTCAACATGCTGGCGTTATTATTGGTATAGGGGGCGTTGCGGGGCATTCGCATAAACACTTTAAGCGAACTGATTCTGGTTATTTTAGTAGGTTAAACATCGTACAAAATTTATCAGCTGTCACAGCTGCTTGCTTGCTTGTACGCAAAGCAGTGTTTGATGAGGTAAACGGCTTAAACGAAGAAGACTTAACCGTTGCCTTTAACGATGTGGACTTTTGCTTAAAAGTACAAGCAGTAGGCTACCGTAATTTGTGGACTCCTTACGCAGAGCTATACCACTATGAATCAATAACCCGTGGTGCCGAAGATAATCCTGTTAAAATAGCGCGTTTTAATAAAGAAGTTAAATACATGACTACTACATGGAATACAGATAAAGAGATAGACTTTTGTTATAGCGAAAACTTGACATTAGATAGAGAGGACTTCTCATATAATGCATAAAATAACCCTGTTAAAAAATAATTGGTTAACTAGTCAGTATAACCTAAACATAGATCATCAAGCTTTAGGAGAGAATATATACGGTTGGTTTGTTAATCTTACTGCAGAAACTTATAAAGTCGAATTAATTGACGAACAAGGTGCCACTGTAAATGCTATGAATTTTGGTAAGGTTAGACCTAAATTAGCTAAGTTATATAGTCATATACCAAATGCGGGGTATTCTGGTTTTGAGATAGACATAGCTAAATTATTAAGTAGTAAAAGGTATTATTTAGTTGTAAATGGTTCTGAAGGGTACCAGTGCCAAGTAGCTAGTATTATATTAAATGCACCTTTATTATATGTACATATAGCAAAAACGGCTGGTTCGACTGTGAATAAAGTCGTTTCAAACTGGTTTTCTCCTGAAAACTATTTAGTTCATGCTGAGTCTTGTGCAAACTGGTCAGAGAGAATTTCTGATAGTAATTTAAAGTATCTATCTGGTCATATACCATATACTAAATTTATTCAGTCAGATATAGTCCAATCATTCTATAATAAGGCTATTACCTTTAGAGAGCCTTATTCTCACGTTATTTCCCATTTGGCTTGGATTCGTGCTTTGGCCCTTGAGAATAATAAAGCTAAATATAATGCTCACCCAGATTATATACAGAAGCTTAGTGATAAATTAGCAAGGTATGATTTATCAAATCCTGCAGAAATATCTAATCTTATTGAAAGTTTGAGTGGGAGTGAATTCCAGCTATTAGATAATACACAGACTCGTTATATTCGTAGCGAAATAAACAAAGCTTCCGTAGAGAAAAGTGATTTAGTTTCAGCTGTAGCGAACTTAAATAAATTTGAATTTATTGGTACTGATAATGATATTAGCGAATTTTTAGCTAATATTGCTAGTTGTTATGGCATTGAATATCATGCGGAGGATAGAAGGGAAAATGTACTAACTAATAAGTTTGGGCTTGATATTAATAATCCTGATACTAAAGATGCTCTTCTGCCTTTAATTAAATACGATCTAGAGTTATATAAAAAAGTAACAAGTTAAATATTTCGAATACAGCCTCAGAGCAGCAGATTTTTAAATTTGCTTTTCTATTTTGTGGATATAGTGCTGACCAATGTTTGGTTATTTAATTTTAAAGGTTTATTTTTTGATGGAAATTGAAAATATTAAGCAAACCATAATGAATAGTTGTTTCATAAAAAATTCAACGTTGAGTTCAATGTTCTTATTGAAGATTATAGATATTTTTAATGAGCGTAATGAGTCTATAAGCACAATTACTTTAGCAATGGTTGAAGAGTGGCAGTTAAAAGGCGAAAAATCAGCGAAATACACTGAGTTCTTGCGAGATTTGGCTATCGCATTTGAGAGTTTTGATAAAAGTGTTAGTTTAAAGCTAATGACTTATGCATACCAATTAAGGCCTTCTGGTCCGGTTATATGCCAAAAGTTGGTTAGCTATAACGATGATGTTGGTGATGGCACTAGTGTAATAAATAAGCGAATGTCACTTTTTGAAAAGTGCAATTCTAGCCAGAGAAAAGTGTTAAGCTCTATAATAGCTAAGAGAAACTCTGAGTTAGATTGTCAAGTTGAAAAGTACAGTGAGCTCCAAAGTGGTATTATCACTCTTATTTCTTGTGTTGCAGAAAATCCTTATAATTCACATGGAAAAATAACTTCACATTTTCAGTGCCTAATGGGCTACGCCGTTTCCGCAGGCATATCCAATAAAATTCATAGTGTGCGCATTTTATTTACTAGGGAATGGTCTTGCTCACCGCTACAATCGATACCCAAAGTTGAAGCTAGCTGCAGTAGAGCTATGTGTGAATTAAATATACCTAAAAAAATTAAAGATAAAATTTCTTTTAAAATATTGGAAAACATAGAGCATTTACCAAGCTTGGTTTCCGGTATTGTAATCAAATTAAAATCAGTAGCTGAACATCATGGTTCATATGTATATGAGAAGAAATTATATGAGAATTTCCCCAGTCTTACAGGTGCATTTAACGGTGATTTTTTAGTAAGTGAAAATAATGACTATTTGCTTGTACGTGATAAAAATAAAACAGATGAAAGTAGGGTTTTATACACACAACCATCTTTTGACGTAATAAAACCAGAGCCAGTTAGTTTGTCAAAAAATATTCTTACTGTTTATGCAGGTTTAAGAATTCAAATCTTGTTAAATCAGCTGGATTTAGATTTTTGGAACCAAATGATAAGGCTTTTCAAGTTAGGTTATAAATGGTGTTTATGCGGTTACTCTGGTGCAGATGACCTATATTCTTTAATTCCAAATTTTGTACTTGCTGATCATTACGATTCAATAAAATTTTATAAGTATCTAGATTTAGATATCTTTCTTGTAGATACATACGCAATATTATTTTCACCAACATCTAATGGTGGCGGTGGAACGGCTAAACTTGCCTCGTCATACCATGTTCCAATTCTGTCGGAAAAAAATAAATCAACAGATGTTAGTTTGTTTTTACCTGAAGAGACACTTTTTGAATCATTTTCAGATCAAGTTGAAGCTTTAGTTAAATGGGATTCTGCACCAGAACTCAGAATTGACTTTATTAAAAAGCAAGTGTCTTTTATTAAAAATAAAACAAACCTAACAAAACATGACAGTAATTTACCAGCGGCTATAGAGCTAGCTAAAATAAATTATAGTAAAAGAATCCATGATAAAAGTATTCTTGGATAAATTTTGCGGAGCACAATATGATAAATGTAACCAAAACTTATTTACCCCCTAAAGAGAAATATAAGCGATATGTTGACACTATTTACGATAACGGTTGGGTTACTAACGGTGGTCCTTTGGTTAAAGAGTTAGAAGAGCGCTTAAAAGAGCACCTTGGGGTCCGGAATGTTATATTAGTATCCAATGGTACGGTCGCCTTAGAAATTGCTTACAGAGCTCTGAACCTTTCTGGCTATGCTATTACAACTCCTTTTAGTTTTGTTGCAACGACAAGCTCTCTTGTCACCAATGCGATTAGACCAATATATTGTGATATAAATAAATCCTCACTTAATATCGATGCTAATAAAATAGAGGCTTGTATCACGCCAAATACAACAGCAATTGTACCTGTCCATGTTTTTGGTAATCCGTGCGAAGTCGAAAAAATTAGTGAGATTGCAAATAAGTACGGATTGAAAGTTGTTTATGACGCCGCTCACGCATTTGATGTGCAATTTAAAGAGCGTAGTGTCCTGAATTACGGTGATATATCGACGCTTAGCTTTCACGCCACAAAACTATTTCATTCCATTGAAGGTGGCGCGTTAATTTTTAATGACGATAAACTTGCAGAACGAATTCGTTATTTAATTAATTTTGGTATTAAAGATAAAGAAAATATTCCAGAGTTAGGCACAAATGCAAAAATGAATGAATTTGAAGCGGCTATGGGGTTATGTGTTCTAGATGATATTACTGAAATTAAATCTGCTAGAAAGAAAGTTCATGATCAATATTGCACGGGGTTAAGTGGCTTATTAATACTGCAAGAAAAGTGCCCTGAGTCTAATATAAACTACAGTTATTTCCCTGTTGTTTTTGAGAGTGAAGCGCAGTTACTTAAAGTTGAAAGTGCATTGAATAAACAACAAATATTCCCCCGAAGATATTTTTATCCTTCACTCGATACATTACATTATATAGAGCCCAAACAGACATGCGCTATTTCACGAGATATAAGCAAAAGAATATTGTGTCTTCCTATTTTCCATGGTTTAGAAAGTGACATTGTGCAAACTATAATAGACATTATTAAGTTGGAGTTATCATGAATCGTTTTTTTGTTATTGGTAGCCCACGCTCGGGTACAACTTTATTTAGATTAATGTTAAATAAGCATAAAGGGCTTGTAGTGCCTCCAGAAGCAGGTTTCTTAACTTGGTTGTATGGTAATTACAAAGACTTTAATTGCGGGATGATTGATGATTTTGTTGAGGATTTATCTCAAACTAAAAAGTTTGCTAGCTGGAACGTTGATATCTCAGCTTTACGAGAGTATTTAGTTAAAGCTGGACCACAAAATTATAAAAGCCTTATCGATTTGGTATATGCTTTTTATGCTCAGAGGGTGCTTAAGAAAAACGTTACAATCATGGGGGATAAAAATAATTTTTTCCTGAACGAAATTGATAAAATCAATGGCATTTATCCTGATTGTAAGTTTATACATATTGTCAGAGATGGTCGTAGTGTAGCCGTATCGTATCAAGGACTTGCAAGCCGAAAGTTAAAGTCAAGCAACGCTCCACAACTGAGTGGTTGTATTCATGATATAGCTAAAGTTTGGAAGGCTGATATAGCAGCAATTGAGTCATCTTTTGCTCGTATCGCTAAAGATAGAGTGATGTGTATACGCTTTGAAGACCTAGTACTTGAAACAGAAAGTACTTTGAAAGAAGTATCCGCTTTTCTAAATGTTGAATATGACCCTGAGATGCTTAATTATTACCTGACAACTGAAAGTGAAGGGCTTGAGCCTAAAGATTTTTTAGAATGGAAAGAAAAAAACTCAAAGCCGTTACTCCCAGAGGAAGCTTATAAATATAAGTTAATGGCTCACGCTGATAGAGATATATTTGAAAAAATATGTTTAATTGAACTACAAAAATATTCTTACATAAATAATTAGACAGACTAGGAAAAGTTGCAATGAATAAAATCTTAGTATTGGGGGATTCTCACGCAGAGTGTTTTTTAAGTACTTTTTGGAAGAACAAGTACCATAGCTTTAAATGGGAAACAACTATTGTATATGGCGCCACACTTAGTGGGCTGAGCAATCCTAACTCAAATACGATGTCTAATGCCTCTTTTCAAAGTGCAATGAATGAGAATAAAGCTGACGCAATAGTAACTTTACTAGGAGAAGTTGATTGTGGTTTTGTTATCTGGTACTACTCTGATAGAGATAATATAGCTGTTTATACTGCGGCAAAAAAAGCGATAGAAAACTACAAGCAACTGTTATTAAAGGCAAAAAAAAAGAGCCCCGTATTCGTGATTAGTGCACCTTTACCGACAATCGGAGATAATGATGTGCATGGTGTAGTAGCTCAAAAACGGTCTGGAATTTCAGCTACACAAAAGCAGAGAACAGAGTTAACTCAGTATTTCAATAAAGAAATTAATATGTTTTGTGTGAATAATGACATTACTTTTATCGATCTAGATAGGTTTTCAAAGGGCAAGGACGGCTTGGTACATGCTTCATTAATAAATAAGAATAAAAGTGACCATCACTATGATAAAGATAAATACATGACACTGTTGGGTAAATTTTTGATGCCCTATTTAATCGCACTTTTTGATGCTGATTCTAATAATAACTTTAACAGTGGGCCATTTTTAAAGGCAGGAAAACACGAAATAGATTTATTTAGAGATGCTGCAGTCTTGCTTGAAGTAAGTGATATTAACATGGCGTATGAGTTAATGATGCTTGCTAATAAGCTAAGACCTACGGGTCCGTTTATTAAGGAAAAGTTAAATGAATACGAAAAGCTGGTAAATATTGAAACAAAGAGCGGTGTGATAAATTAACGGTGTATGTCTTATATTTTACATCTTGGTCTAATTTAAACTAAATTTATGAGATAAACTTCTTTTGCTAGGTTTTTGTAATGAGTCATTATTTATGTCTAGAGTTTGAAGATGCGCTTTATCATATTACTTCAGGTGGTAATGAGCGAAAGGTCACTTGTGGTCAAAGCGCCTGATGCAAGCTTGAGTAAAGGGGGTCATCAATTAAATTATTTTTTTTCACTCAATCCATTAATCACAAGTACCGTCGTGTTGGGCATCTTCTTCAAGGGTGATATAAGGTATTTAGTTAAAAAATATCAGCTGATGCTTGATGAACAATACGGAGACTTGTATGAAATCTAGCTCAAGCAGTGCATTGCTGCTCCTAAAGCGTTAGTGCAATATAAGCAGGAAGCTAATTGCAAACATGAGTCAATTGTTAAGCTTTATCAGTTTTTGGTTATACTCAAAAGCAAGTTTGGGAGTTTTCGGTTTGCATTATTCAAAAATCAGTCGCATTGTTAGCGAGCGCTTAAATAAAAGTACATGTACGAGCGTTAAGTATAAAATGCTTGGGAGTCTCTTTTAGGGGTCTGTCAGTATTAAGTTAATGTTTGATCTTTACTTACTTCATTTACCAACAAGGAATACATGTATTTATGTTTAATTTTAGCGCTAATAGTTTTATTAACTTAAACCAAAATGGGCAACATCAGTTTGGTATGAACTATGCAATGCAGGTCTTTAACAGTGACGCTATTTATAGTTTTATACCTAAAAATGCCTGTTCTACACTACGTTTATCGGTCGCTATTGCTAATGGTTGTGTTAATGCTATTGAGCAAGGTAACTGGATACACGCTAATAACCAAACGTTTAAGCCCACTCTAAAAGAAGCAGCGACTGCACACTATAAATTTGTTGTATTACGCTGCCCATTTAGACGTTTAGCAAGTGTGTTTTTAGATAAGTTTGTAGCTAAAGAACCTGACGCTTGGCAGTACCGCGATTTACTAAAGCGTGAGGTTAATCTTGATGATTTAACTTTTGAGCAATTTGTTAAATCACTTGCCGTACCGCCTATGAAAGTCGCCAATATACATTGGAAACCACAAAGTTTATTTTTACTTTATAAAGAATACGATGACTACTTTGCACTTGAGCATTTTGACAAAGCGATAACTACACTAAAAGATAAAATAGATTTGGATGTAGTGGATGCTCGCAGTTTAACAGGGCACGGCACTGATAAATTTGAAATGCTAAATAATAGTGATTACAGTAAGACTTCTGCCTTTGACATTGCTGTTTTAAAGCGAGCAGGAAAATGTCCGAGCCACAAAGCGCTCTATAATGATGAATTAATCCAGCTGGTCAAAAAGCTCTACGCTGAGGATATTTCGCTTTATACAAAGCGTTGTAATCAGAGCGATCTTTTGTTCCCTTAATTATAAATTTAGTGGGTTGGCTAAAAGGTTTTTATATTAAAAAATGCCTCATGTATAAATATAAGAAGGCGTTAATAATATTTAAATGTTCTTTAGCATATTAAGCTTAATACGTATTTTATTCATCACAGGATGGTATTAATAAAATGGAAAGTTTTACAAAAAACCAAACATCAGCAGCGCGTTTTACAGCTTTTGGTTCAACCTTTATGGGGCCGACATTAAGTTTTTTTTCTCAACAGTTGGTTGAGAATACTACTCAAAATACACCTCTCTTTTTTTTAGCCAGGGAAGGTTACTGGCTAGAAAAAGCATTTAAACAGTATCTTTCAGGTAGTAATAAAAAGCAATATAGTTGTTATTTACTTGCCTCGCGCGCATTTTTATTTAAGTTACTCTTAGGCAACAGCCAAAGCTATGCATATTCACTCAAGGGCGATTTTAAAGGCCCTTTTTATGATTTAATGCGTACGCGTTTTTTATTAAGTAATAGTGAAATAGAAGATATTTTTAGTAACGAAATTAGCAGCCGCCATGTTGAATTAGCGGCTGATAAAAAAAGCATTATAGAAGTGTTAGCCAACCATAAAAAAGCGATTGATAAAGTAATAGCCCCTACAAAGTGTGCTTATCTTACTTATTTAGAGGCTATGGGAGTAAATAAACAGTCAACCCTTCACTTAGTGGATTTAGGCTACTCAGGCACTATTCAGGCGTTACTTTCTATATTGCTAAATAAAGATACCTACGGCCACTATTTAATAGCGTCGAAACCTGGTGAGTATAGTGTTGATGGTAATAAAGTAACTATGCGTGGGTATTTAAAAGAAGGTGTTAAAATTGGTGAAGGTTACTTACCGCTCGACCGCTCAATGTTTTTAGAATCACTATTAACTGCACCTAATGGCCAGTTTAGAGATATTAAACTGAATACTTTTGATCAGTCTAAATTCGATTTTTACTACGGGCGAAAAGTTGCATCACAGCGTTATTTTTATGAACTTGAGCAAGTAATGGCTGGNTTATTGTTTTCATACTGGTAAGCATCAATTAGCATTTACAAGCCATGAGTTAGAGTTATTACTAAATAGCTATATGGGTAAACCAAATATGATCCCTAAGTGCACTACACACATTTTTGACATTGATGACGACGTTGCAGGTAACGGTACCGTTAATGCCCTACAGTTTTTTGGTTTAGCATAATGATTAATAAAAAAACAATAAAAACACATATGCCTGTACTGTTTAACTTTGTAAAAAGTCAGCCGCAACTCCTTAAGTTAGCTCAGCGAGTTAATGCAAAATTGCAGCTTCGCGAATATAAAAAGCTAAATACTAGCAATAAGAGTTACAGCCCTAAAAAAACACTTAACCTACTTGCGCGGGCAAAAGCCGCAAATCTCTTTGACTATACATGGTATAGCAAGCAGCAGCTTAGAGCGTTTAGCTGTGAGCTTGAAGCGTTTGAAGATTACTTACAAAAAGGTAGTTTTAGCAATATAAACCCAAGCGCTAATTTTGATACAGAGCTTTACTACAAATGTAACACCGATATTTATTTAAGCGGTGAACACGCATTAGTGCATTATTTGGCGCACGGTAAAGAAGAAGGGCGTTTAGCTTTGCCAGCTAGAGCTAAGTGGCACCCAAAAGCGATAGCAAGTAGAGCCAACGGTGAGCCAACATCACTTAAATTAGCGATGTGTTTTCATGTGTTTTATGGCGAATTTATAGATTATTACTGCAAAGCGTTAGCTAAGTTTACTCAGCCGGTTGATGTATTTGTAAGTGTTGCTAGTGACGAGCTTGCTAAAAAAGCAATACACGATTTTAAAGCGTGTTCAAAGGTAAATAAGATTGTAGTAAAGGTAGTGCCTAACCACGGCCGAAACTTTGGCCCTATGCTTGTTGAGTTTGCAAGTGACTTGCAAAACTATGATTTGTTTTGCCATATGCATTCTAAAAAATCGCTTTATTCTGGCCGAGCACAAACTCAATGGGCTGATTACCTAGGCGAGTACTTATTAAATGACCCGCATGTTATTAAGCAAGTGCTTAATCATTTTAACGATAATCCTAAAAGCGGTTTGTATTACCCCACCTCGTTTTGGATGATGCCCGATTGGGTAAACCACTGGCTTAAAAATAAACCCGCGGCACAAAAGTTTACTAAAGAGTGGGATATTGAATTAAAAGATGATTTTTTAGCTTACCCTGCCGGCGGTATGTTTTGGGCAAGGCCTGAGGCGCTAAAGCAGCTTTTAAATAAAGAATATAAGTACGATGATTTCCCAGGTGAGCCTTTACCTAACGATGGCTCACAGCTGCATGCGCTTGAGCGTATGCTGGGGCTACTTGTTGAAAAGAATGGCTACAAGCAGCTATTTTACTACCCTAAAACTGGCCAGTTTACTCACGATACAAGCTATATTTTGGCGCAGTATATTAATACTGCCGAAGGGCTTAAAAATCAGCTGAATAATTTTGAGCATATAAGCTTTGATGTATTTGATACCTTAGTAAGGCGTGAATACCACGCGCCAGATTACGCTAAATTGTTATTAGGTAAAGCGCTGGTTGAAAGTGGGGTTGTAAGTAATGCGCATGAATTTGTTAAATCCCGTAATATCGCAGAGTTTGAGGTACGCAAAGCTAAAAACTTTGTAGGTGATGTAACTATTTTTGAAACATACAGCTACTTAAGCGAGCAACTGGGCTGGAACAGCGAGCAAGCCCATAGCTATGCAGAGCAAGAGTTTGCTTACGACCTACACATGATTTTACCAAAAGATGAAATGGTTGATATTTTTAACGAGCTTATTTTAGCAGGCAAACAAGTAACAGTTGCATCAGATACCTATTATACAAAAGAACAAGTGGCACTTATGCTGGCTAAAGTAGGTATTAGCGTGGGCTTTGACTTATTGGTTTCGAGCGATTTAGGTAAACGCAAAGATAGTGGCACGCTATGGCAACATATAAAAGAGAATTTACCCGAGGGGCAAAGTTTTATACATGTTGGCGATAACGCCGTGGCTGATGCACAAATACCTGGTGACTTTGGTTTGCAAAATTTGCACATTTTAAACCCGCTTGATAAATGGCAGGCTGGTGGCTTTATTAACCCCTTTGTAGGTGAACAAAGTTTAAATGAAGCACAAATATTAAAATGGGGCCCGCTTGTTAGCGACTTTGGCCGATTTGGATTTTTAGGTGAGTAGTATTTAATGTTTGAAACTTTATATTTGCACGTGGGCTGGTCTAAAACTGGCACATCGGCAATTCAGTACCAGCTTGATTTACAACAACGTGAACTAAAAGAGCAAGGTATTTTATATTCTAAAACTTTGCAAATGAACGACCAAGCGCATCATCACTTTGCGTTAGCATTTGCGCCAATACATGGTTACCCTGCTAAATATAAAATACCTGAAGTACTGGATATGTTGGAGCAGGAAATGCAAAAGGAAGGTTGTCATTCGGCTTTGGTTTCGAGCGAGCTTTCTCCTTTTTATTTTAATAACCCACGTTTTAGCCAGTGGGTAGCTAAATTTAAAAAAGTAGTGGTGATAGGCACGGTAAGGCGCCAATCTGATTTGCTACTCTCTTTATTTAACCAGCTTGTAAAAGACCCGCATGTAAGGTTTAAAGGGCGCTTTTTTCAAATGGCGTTAAATAATTTCCCTAAGTTAAATTACTTTCAGCAACTTAATAGGTGGGTGCCTAAAGTAGGTAAGGAAAATATTTTAGTAGTGCCTTATAGCGATACTATTGTTGATGACTTTTTAGCATTATTTAATTTAAGCCTTAAAAGTACCAATGATAACGTTGTAGTTAACCCTTCATTGCCATCAAGCGCATTAATGTTAATGCAAGAGCGCACTGTGCACGTTAGTGATGTACCTCAGTATACTCATATACGCGACAATCTTATTAGTGAAGTAAGCAACAAGGCTGTTGATGACAAACCAAAGCGCGTGTTTTTAACTGCGGGTGAGCTTAGGGCTATTGATAATAACTTTAATGGGCCGAATAAGCGTGTTGCAAAGGAGTTTTTATCTCAAGATGAATTGTTTACTGAAAAGGTTTACAAAGATATTCAGGCTTACTAAGGCTATTAATTTATTATGCACTATAAAGTTAAGCTAGTTGCGGTAGCAAAAGATGAGTCTGCTTATTTAGCTGATTGGGTTCAGCACCACTTGTTTTTTGGCTTTGCTGCAATACATGTTTATGTAAACCGAACAAGTGATGATTCTGCTAAGGTGTTAGGTAGCATTAGTCAATTATATGATAATGTTACTTTTAGCGATGCTGATTGGATTGATCAGCTCCCCCCGCCATCTAGGAAAAACTTACAACACATATGTTATATGCAGGCACTAAGTTCTATTGAACCTGAGATTACGCATGTACTATTTTTAGATATTGATGAGTATTGGGTTTCACAGCGTTACACTTGCATAAATGATTTCTTAAAAAGTTGTGATAAAGGCCAAGATCTAACAGTGTTTGAGTGGCTTAATGAAGGCGCTGTAGCTAGATCATTTTTAGCGTTGCCACAAACATTAACGGGCAAAGTACATGCTTTGGGTAAAAGCATGATTAATGTTTCTTCTATAAATAATATAGAACAAATACGTTTACATGTGCCGGTAATGAAAGCGCTAAGTAATATAGCGTTAGTTGATGGAACTGCGTTTAAATGTCAGCCAAATTTGCCTCAGCATGTAGCTGTGAGTATTAATTCATTTAAGCATACGTTTATTTTTCATAGAATGTTTAGATCTGAGGTGGAGTATTTAGCTGCTTTGTATCGTGGTAACCCAGAGGAAGGTTTTCCTATTAAGTTAAACCGAAATGGGTATGGCTACATTAATAATGAAGACCTTAAAAGCTGTAGTTTTGAACATCAACTTTACGCAGAATATATTGAAAATAAAAAGCAGTTTTTAAACGAGTGTAATATTACTAAATATATTTTGAATGCGCAGACAACGATTGAAAAAAACGCAGAGCAATTAAAGTTAATGTTACCTAATTTACTTGCTAAAAAACCGCAGGCAGTGACAAAAGTGCTAGGTAACTTAACAGATGAAAAAATAAATCATACTTTAAATGCGTATAATAGAGTTAGTCATGATACAAAACCTAAGGGTTTAAAGGAGCGTATTTTAAAACGCTTTAAGCTATAAAGCTGCTTTATTTAAGCGCAGCTTAATTATTTAAGATTGGACTTTCCTACGTTTACAATGTGTTATTGGGTTAAGGTTAATTGGTAGGCTTAAAAATATAAAAGCTTCGTGTATTGCGTTGCTCTTGCAGTTAAGTGTTTGGAGGTTTTTATAAACACGGTTAATTTAATTATACATATTGGCCCGCCAAAAACGGGTACGTCTGCTATTCAAAAGTGGTTAAAAGACAATATTGAGTTTTTAAGAACACATGGCATTTATTACCCGCAGCACACAGAAGATAGCAACGGCATTAGCTCTGGTAACTTTTTATCTGTATTTGACCCACTTAAAGGTGATTACAAATTAAATTTGCAGCGTATAGAAGCGCTTAAAAATAAAACGGCTGAGAATAATTGCCATACATTATTATTGAGCTCTGAGTTTTTTTTCCATCGATTACTGCCCTTAGTAAATAAGCTGCCAAACGTGAGTTGTATTGCTTATGTAAGAAACCCTGCAGAATTGCATGAATCTCATTATAACCAGTCTGTTAAAAGGCATGGCAATGTGGCAACCATAAAGCGTGCAGATTCGTTACCGATGAACACTCTAAAAGTACTAGGTGATTATGCTAGCAAACTTGGTGAAAGGCTTATTTTACGCGCTTATCATGAAGATTTATTTTTAAATAACAGTATTGTTAGCGACTTTTTAACAGCTATAAATTTACCCGCTGATGAAGTGGCTAATATAAATTGTACTAAACGAATTAATACTAGCTACACGCTAGAAGCGTTAGAGGTTAAACGCTGGTTTAATCGCTATGAATTAGGGAATAACTCAAATCCCTTAGATCGTATATTACAGTCTTATAGTAATGGCGTTACGCGTTTTACTTTTGTTGGTAAGCATCAGTTTAATGATTATAAACGACAATCTTTAAAGTGGTTAGGGCAGTTATATGAGCAAGCTCCTTTTGCAAATGGTGATAAATTATTAAAAGCCGTGCATGATCAGGAGCATCAAAATTTTTATAAGCAAGAAATAAGTATGGCGCAATGTGACTCAGTACTTAGGTATATTGCTTCTGAGAATATGGCTTTACTCACCAATTTAGCACTTTGCGTTTATGCTCAGCCCAATATTGAAGATAAAGCCCCGTTTACAGATGCTTTATTCAAACTTGTGCCGCCAAGTGCTGCAGTGCCAAATATGCTGCAATATATTAGGCGTGCTTTTGTAAACAGCTATAGTTATACATTTGTGGGTTGTGATGATTCAAATTGCAAGCAGGACACAAGTAAATTTAGAGTTGGTGTGAATAGGCTTCTTAAAAAGCAATTTAGCTTAGTTGCTTATTTAAAGGTACGCTTTTTATTACTTAGCTTAAAGGCACAAAGTAGTTGAAAATTTTTAGAAAAACATCAGTAAAAATACTCAAAGGTCTTTTAAGTATTTTGCCTCAGAGCTTTGTTGATAAAGTAAAGCAGAATCCCAAGCTGGTGGCTGCGTATAGTCGTAACTTGCATAAAAGTGGTTTGTTATATCAGCTACAAACACTTGATGAGCTTAAGCGCTCTTACGATGACTATATTAACGAGCACAATTGCTACCTTGCTAGGCAAGTTAAGCACTTTGCAGAAGTCACCAATAGTGATTGTTCGTTAATTGTATGCGTTGCCGATTATAGCCCTAGTAAGTTATTGGCTACGTTTAATAGTATTAATGAGCAGCATGCCGCATTTTTAAATGTAGTTGTATATTGTAAGGTAAATAATCGAGTTGAAATAAATGAATTTTTAGCGCTAAACAGCGTCTTAAATTTTAGAGTTGTTACAAGCTTAAGCGCTGAATGCTTACCCCGTGAGGTGGTTAATACCCCATGCTTTTTTGTTAACGCTGGTGATGTATTGCACCCGTATTTAGGATTTGTGTTAGCAACCGAGTTATCAAGCTCAGCTAAGCTTGCTTATGTTGATACCGACTCTTTAAACGCAAAGGATAAAAAAAGAGAGTTTGCCGATTTTAAACCCAGTTGGAATCCTGACTTACAGCTAACGAATGGCTATGTTGGCTCGGGTATTTGGGTTAAAAACTTAAATGACTTTAATGTTATAAAGCTACCTCTTAACGAGTTTATGTTAAGTGTATTTATGTGTACTAGTTATATAAACAACCCTAACATAAATGTTGAGCATATAGCTCAAGTGTTGCTTTCTCGCCCATCCAACTTACCTCAGTTTAGTAATGCTACACATCAATTAAGTGCTTTATATGCGCCATTTGCGAGTGTCATCCCCTCTAATTTACCCAGTGTATATTTACGGTGGCATCTAAATACACAGCCGCTGGTGTCAATAATTATACCTACACGTAACGGCTTGGATCTGGTAAAAGCGTGTGTTGAGTCAATATTAAGTAAAACAACTTATAGCAATTATGAAATATTACTTATTGATAATGACTCTGATGACCCAAGGTGCCTTAAATATTTTAATGAGTTAAGCAAGCATTCAAAAATTAAGGTGTTTAATTACGCCGCCGAATTTAATTACTCGGCTATAAATAATTTTGCAGCTAAAAAGGCCTCGGGCGAGGTATTGGCATTAGTAAATAACGATATTGAAGTTATTGAACCTGATTGGCTGTTAAACATGGTTAGCCATGTTATGCGAGATGATATAGGTTGTGTGGGTGCAAAGCTTTTGTATTCAGATAATCGTATTCAGCACGCGGGAGTTGTATTGGGCTATGGTGGCGGTGCAGGGCACGGACATAAGTACTTTCCTGATGATCATTTTGGTTATATGAATCGCTTAGTTGCTACTCAAAATTATAGTGCGGTAACTGCTGCGTGTTTACTTATAAAAGCAGATGATTTCTGGGCCGTTGGGGGCCTTAACGCTGAGAAGTTGGCCATTGCGTTTAACGATGTTGATTTATGTTTAAAAGTACTGCAGTTAGGTAGACGAAACTTATACTGTGCAGAAGCTATTTTGTACCATCATGAGTCTGTATCGCGCGGGCACGAAGATACGCCTGAAAAAGTGCGGCGCTTTAATGCTGAGCTTAATTATTTGCAAACTACGTGGTGTGATTTTATTGCTAACGACCCTGCATATAATCCTAATTTAACCCGTAGACGTGAAAACTTTGCGATTAAGCCTTTTAGGTAGTTAATAAAAAGTAAAACTAGCGTTATTATTCGTTATGTTTTTTTGTGTGCTTAATTAAAGTAAGCTAGAATTGCTTCTAGTTTGTAAATGACTGTTTGTTTGAGTTGTTTTATCTTTTTATAGAGAGAGTATGATCCCAATTTCGGCAACTAATAATCAGTTTATATTGCAGTCTACTTACCCAATTGCAAGTAGCGTAAGTGTTGTTTGTGGTATGTCTGTTTATATCAACGACCGGCTAGAGTGGGTAAAACAAGCAGTTGAAAGTGTTTTAAACCAAACTTTACCTGCTGATTTATTTATGATTGTGCTCGATGGTGAAGTAGCAGACGATATTGCTATTTACTTAACTAAAATAGAAAAACAACACCCAAATTTAGCGCTAGTGCATGGCCTAAAAAATAAAGGGTTAAGCACATGCATGAACTACATTATCGACTCAACCTTGCCACTAAACCCAGAATACTTTTTTAGAATGGATGCCGATGATATTTGCGTACCTCACCGTTTTGAAAAACAAGTTACTTTACTAAATAAGCATCAAGATGTTGATGTGCTTGGCTCTGCTTTGTGGGAAGTAGACGAACAAGGTAACAGAGCTGGTATACGTAGGTTACCCCTTACTCATTCTAAACTAATTTGCGCTTTTTCGCGTCGTTGCCCTATAAACCATCCTACGGTTGCTATTAGGTATAGTGTATTTGCACGTGGGCATAGGTATTTAACTAACATGCTTAACACTCAAGACTATTTTTTATGGATAGCGTTGGCAAAAGATGGATGCAAATTTGCGAATGTAAAAGAGCCATTACTTCATTTTAGGCGCATAAATGGTTTTTATAAAAGGCGTGGCAGAGGTAAGTCGGTAAATGAATTTAAAGCTAGGCTTTTAGCTATGGATTCCCTTAAGCAAAAGTCGTTGCAAAATTATTGTTATGCGTTATTTGTATTAGTATTACGAATGATGCCTTCATGGATTATAAAAGTTGCATATAAAGCCGACCGCTTTATATTGGGCTTAAATAAACACAATTAATTATGATTGGTGCAGTTTTAGTTGTTTATAAGCCCGACCTAGCGTTAACAGAACGATTATTAACGCGTTTATATGGGCAAACAGAAGAAGTGGTTATAGTTGATAATAGCCCAACCCCTCACGATTTTAGTAAAATTATTACTCACTACCATTATATACACCTCTCTTCTAATTCAGGTATTGCGTCAGCTCATAACGCAGGTTTAATCTATTTATTAGAAGCGGGTTGTGAATATGCGATTTTACTTGATCAAGACAGCCTAATACCCAGCGATATGGTGTTTAACCTAAGTAGCTTACTTAAAGCATCTAATAAAATGAAGCAAAATGTAGTTGCTATTGGCCCTAGAATTCGTTGTAGTTTTTCAGATAAAAAAGTAAACCCTATGGTTCAAAAAGAGGTGTTTGAATACGACGACCTAGTTGGTGTTACTCAAATTATTGCTTCAGGGATGATGATAGATTTAAGCGCTCTTGATCATATAGGTTTAAAAGACGAATCTTTATTTATTGATGGGGTTGACCATGAATGGTGCTGGCGTGCTCGAAGTATGGGGTTTGATATTGCTAAAGCCAAAAATATAGAAATGGTTCATCGTTTAGGAGACTCACGTAGTAAGTTTGTGGGTATAACTTATAAAGTTGGTGCCCCAATTAGGCTGTATTATCAGTTTAGAAATATTTTATTGTTGAGCCGCAGGGCTTACGTTCCAAATTATTGGAAAGTAAGGTGTTTGTTTTTTATGCCGATTCGCTTTTTTTTAAATTCTGTTATGCAAAAAAATAGACGTAAGCGCCTTGGGTTTATGCTCAAAGGTATTTGCGATGGATTGCTAGGTAGAAAAGGCTCTTATGATAAACATTGGAAATAGTATAAAAAGAGCGACTATATAGGTTTTGTAATCACTCATAAAATGAGTAACTACCACCACTGAGAAGAAAGGGAGAAGTGATTTACCTTCTCTGTGTAGCGCGAAGCGCCTCGGTACTCTCGGTGGTAAAAATGTTTTGTAGGTGAGGTTTTATACCTCGCTCATAAAGTAATTAAGACATTATTATCACCACCGAGAAGACAAGGAGAAGTGAAAGAGAAGATCTAATAACTTCTCTGTGTAGCGCGAAGCGCCTCGGTGTTCTCGGTGGTAAAA